>JAFQRV010000018.1 GCA_017409905.1 Bacilli bacterium | reverse complement strand
CTATTAGTTTTCTTTTTATTTTCTAAATAAGGATTCATTGATTACCTCGCATTTCCTGCCATATTTCATTAAAATATTGACTAAAAAGGGGATGACTTCTTCTTTTAATTGGAGAATTTATATCTTTAAAGATGTCCTTAACATCATAAATCTTTTTTACTTTTGCAGGTCTATTAGATAATACTATTACTTTATCACACATTGATAAAGCTTCCCCAATATCATGAGTAACTAGTATTGAACAAGTATTCTGATCCTTAATAATTTTATAAACATCTTCACAAACTGAAAGTCTTGTTTGATAATCAAGAGCAGAAAATGGCTCATCTAATAGTAAAATATCTGGTTCTACACAAAGTGTTCTTATTAAAGAAATCCTTTGTCTCATTCCGCCCGATAATTCTTTAGGATAACTATATAAAAACTCTTTCAAACCGTATTTTTCCACTAAATTTACCATTTTATTAATTGCGTAGGGACTTTTAGTCTTATTAAGTTCTAAACCAATTAATAAATTATTATAAATATTCCGCCATTCCATCAATAAGTCTTTTTGAAACATATAGCCTACTTTACCTTTCAAAAGTACTTCACCTTTGGTTACTTTAAGTAATCCAGATATAATGTTTAATATCGTAGATTTACCACTACCAGATGGGCCAACTATTCCTATGATCTCTCCACTATTACCAATAAGATTAAAGTCTTCAATAACATTTAACGAACCTTGTTCATTATAAAATGTTTTATAAATATGATTAAGTTTAATTACTTCCATTCATTCCCCTCCTTAATCTATTTTATAATACGTAATAATTTATTATTTGTTTAGATAAAAACACAAAAAAAAGAACCAAATGGTTCTTTTTATTTAAATGATTCTTTTTTGCGTTTAAAGATATTATCAATTACAGAAAGAATAGAATTGATAACAATAATTATTACATAAGAGATGGCTGATAATGACATTGCAAGTAGTAATGCATTAGCATCATAATATGATTTACCATCCACTGTAATCTTTTTGATTAATGGCATAAAACTAAATTCTTCTTGGAAATTATAATTAAATCCAGTTCCAAATAAATCTTTAATTTGAACACCAGTTGAAGATAAAGTAAATAAACTCACGCAACAAATTACTAAGAAAGCATACATTGCAACCTTCCACTTATTAAATGGAAGACATGCCATATAAAGTACTAATAAGCATGTACATGTTGCGGAGAAAATGATTACTGTTGAAATTTCATCTCTACTAAATCCTAAAGCACGTGACACTACATATGTAATACATACTTGAATACCGATAGTTAGTGCACCCGGTAAAGATTTACGAATAACGTTAATTAAAAAATTACCCTCAACGCGTTTTTTATTAGGTTGTAATGCAAGAATAAAACTTGGAATACCAATCGCAAACATTTCAATTAACATTAATTGAGATGGATAGAATGGATATGCATTGCTTCCGGAAAATGCTCTTAAGAATCCTGACATAGTAAGAATTGCGATAATCATTGTAAATAATGTTTTAACAAGATATAAAGATGCAGTTTGTTGAATATTATTAATAACTCTTCTACCTTCACCTACAACTTTAGGCATTGATGCAAAGTTAGAATCTAATAGTACAAGTTGTGCTACATTCTTTACAGCATCACAACCAGATGCCATAGCGATTGAGCAATCTGCTTCTTTTAATGCTAAAATATCGTTAACACCATCACCTGTCATCGCAACAGTATGTTTACACTTCTTTAAAGCTTCTACTAAAATCTTCTTTTGATTTGGTTTAACACGACCAAATACTGTATAAGTATTCGCAACTTGCGCTACTTCTTCATCAGTTAAACCTTCTAAACTAATATAATCTTCAGCATCTTGAATGCCAACTCTTCTTGCAACTTCAGATACAGTTACTGGGTTATCACCAGAAATTACTTTAACTTGAACGCCATTTTCTCTAAAGTATTTAATAGTATCATAGGCCTCTTTTCTGATTTGGTCTTCAATTAAGATTAAAGCTACTAATTTTGCGGCTTTTTGAATTTTACCATCTTTAAGTGGTAAAGCACTATGAGCAAGTGCTAAAACTCTTAGACCTTGGTTAGCATATTCATTTACTTGTTCTGCGACTTTATCAAAATGCCCTTTTAAGACAAATTCTGGTGCCCCTAGAATGAATGTTCCAACTTCTTCAAAAGTTACAGCACTATACTTGTTTTCAGATGAAAATGCTAAAATTTCTACTGGTGTATATTTCTTACCAAAACCAAAATAAGCTTCTAATGCTTTAGATGTTGAATTAGATTCTTGTAAAGCACTATTCATTGAACTAACAATGTCTGAAACATTATATTCATTTCGTTTCATTTCAATAAATCTTGTAACAGTCATTGTTCCATCTGTAATAGTACCAGTCTTATCTAAACATAAAACATCAACATGGGCCAACATTTCAATACAATAAATATCTTGCACTAAAGTATTATGTTTAGCAAGTCTTCTAACACCTACTGCTAAAGCTACAGTTGTTAAAAGAATTAAACCTGAAGGAATCATTCCAAGTAATGCACTTGATGTTGATAAAATTGATTGAGAATAAGTTGTGCTATGATTAACAAAACTATTAAAGAAATCACCAATTTTTGGGAAGAATCCACTACTCCAATTGTGAGCTTCATTTTGTGAATATAATATTACCGCAACTGGTACAAAGATAATACTTACAAACTTTAGCAAATAACCTAAAGACTTCATAATCTCTGATTTAGGTTTACTATATTCTTTTGCAGCAGAAGCAATTTTTTCAATACTATTATCTTTACCAACACGCTCAACATATGCATAACAATTACCAGAAACAACAAAACTTCCTGAATAAAGTGTATCACCTACATTTTTACGAACAGGTATAGATTCACCTGTAAGTTGTGACTCATTTACTTCCACTTCACCAAACTCTAAAATTGAATCTGTTGGCACAGCTTTACCAGGAGACAAAAAGATAATATCATCTAATACTACTTCTCCTAATTTAACTTCTAGTTTTTCACCTTCACGAACAACTGTAGCATTTGGTGCTGCTTCTAATGATAATTTATCTATCGTTAATTTAGTTCTAATTTCTTGAATAATTCCAATTACTGTATTTACTGTAATTATAATTAAAAATGAGAAATTTGTTAAAGGAGCTTTAGCACTAAGCAAAAGAATAGAAATAAATACAAACATAATGTTAAAGAACGTAAAAATATTCTTAACAAATATTGATAGTATTGTTTTATTACTTCCTGAACTAACTTTATTAACAAGCCCTTGATTCTTTCTTTCTTCTACTTGTGTATTAGTTAAACCCGTTTCAAAATCTGGGTGAAATCTTTCGATAACAACCTCTTCATTCAAATATTTATTATTTTTAGCCATGTCTTTGACCTCTTGATATTTTTATATTTTTTCATTATATCTATTATACTATAACTTTCTTTTTTTTGCAACTCTTCTTATATAGTTTTATTTTTGAAAAAAAATTAATAATATGTTATAATATATTATCATTTTTATTGGAGGCTTATATGAAAACTACATTAATAGGAATTGTGCCAAGAACAGAGTTTGTTGGCAGTAATTATAAAGTGCAGGTAAACTATAATTATATTACACCATTTATTGAAAGAGGTGTAAGTACTATTATTTTACCTTTAAAAGATGCTAATTTACAACAATTACTTTATGAATGTGATGCATTTCTAATTCCAGGAGGCGACGATATCGATCCTAAGTATTATAATGAAGAAAATACTGATAGTAAAGGAATTGATGCAAGTGTAGATGAACTAGATGAAAAAGTAATTAAGCATGCTTTAAAATACAAAAAACCGCTTTTAGGTATTTGTCGTGGTTTACAATCAATTACTGTTTTTTTAGGTGGATCTCTTCACCAAGATATTAAAAAAGCTGGACTTCAACATGACGAATATGAACATACTCATTTAGTTCATAATGAAATGACTCATGAATTTTGTAAAAATTTTAAAGATAATTTTGTTATTAATTCTTATCACCATCAAGCAGCAAACAAAATTCCTGAAGATTTTGTAGTCTTATTTAAACATCATGAAATCATTGAAGCTATTATGCATAAAGAATTACCAATCTTAGCTCTTCAATGGCATCCAGAAAGATTATTTACTGAAGAATCTAATATTATTTTTGATTACTTCTGTCTTGAAGCAAAGAAATATCATAATGAAAAACAATAAAACTTTATATAATGGACCAATTTTTTCTCTTAATCAATTTGAAATAGAGATTAATGATAAGACATACAAAAGAGATGTTTTAAAACATGCTCCAGCAGTATGTATAATTGTGGAAAAAGACAATAAGTTTCTTTTAGTAAAACAATTAAGATATGGTATAATGAAAGAAACCTTAGAAGTTCCAGCAGGTTTAATAGACGAAGCAGAAACTCCCCTTGATGCCGCAAATAGAGAATTAAGAGAAGAAACAGGATTTAAAGCTAAAAAACTTGATTTATTTTATTCATTATATCCAGTACCTGCTTATTGTGATGAAGTTGTTCACTTCTTCTATGCAACTGATTTAATAGTTGATCCTTTAGAACAAGATGAAGATGAAAAGATTGAATTAGTCTGGTATACTTTTGAAGAAATAAAGGATGAATTAAACAAAGTAAATTCTTTATTTAATATGAAAACTATTATAGCCTTCCAATATTACTTACTAAATATAAAAAAATAACTCCTAACAAACAAATGTTAGGAGTTTTTCTTTACTAATTTTCTTTCTTATATTCTGCAATAATCTTATCAATTAAGAATTCTGGAACTTCATCGTATCTTACAAAATGACGTTCGAAACGACCACTACCTTGAGTCATTGCTTTTAAGTCAGTAGCATACTTAGTAATTTCAGATTCTGGAACTGTTGCAGTAATTTGTTGTTTTCCATTTGGAAGTGGGTCAATACCCATAACTTGTCCACGACGTTTGTTCATATCACCCATAACGTCACCAACATAATCAGATTTAACAACTACTTTAACTTCCATAATTGGTTCTAAGATAGTTGGTTTGATTACTGGAACAGCATTCTTGAATGCAAGTGAAGCTGCAATCTTGAATGAAATTTCGTTAGAGTCAACTGGGTGGTAACTTCCATCATATAATACAGCACGAACACCAATAACTGGGAATCCAGCTAATGGACCATGTTCTAAGCAGTCTTGTAAACCTTTTTCAACAGCTGGGAAATAGTTTTTAGGAACAGATCCACCAACTACTTCTGATGCAAATTCAAATACTTCTTCAGTTGGTTCGAAACGAATCCAAACATCACCGAATTGACCAGCACCACCAGATTGTTTCTTGTGACGACCTTGAGCTGAACCAGTCTTACGAATAGTTTCACGATAAACAATCTTAGGATCAGAAGTTTCAACTTCTACTTTAAACATATTTTTCATTTTTTCTAAAATGTATCCTAAGTGAGTTGATCCTTGACCACCAATTAATAATTGAGTAGTTTCTGGATTACGTCTAATTTCAAATGATGGGTCTTCAATATTAAGTTTTTGTAAAGCACCTGAAATCTTATCTTCATCTTGTTTAGTTTTAGCAACAACCGCAACATATAGGATAGGAGTTGGTAATTCTACAACAGGATATTTAATTGGAGATTTACGATCACATAATGAATAGCTAGTAGCTAATTCACCAACTTTTGTAACAGCACAAATGTCACCAGCATGGAAGCAATCAACGTTAATTTGGTTTTTACCAGCTAAAGTGATAAATTGACCAATTTTTGCAGTTGCATCTGAATTTGGAACAAAGGCTTCACTAATACCTTTAGTAGTACCACTATTAACTCTTAAGAAGTTAATTGTACCTAGGAATGGGTCAATAATAGTTTTAAATACGAATGCAGAGAAAGGTTGATCATCACTTACTGGTCTTTGTTCTTCAGCATTAGTTTTTAAATTTTGACCTTTAATAGTCTTTTTAGCATCAGCTGCTGGTAATAAATCACAAATAAGTTGTAATAAATTTTCAACACCTAAATCTTTAATAGCAGAACCAACAACGATTGGGAATACATCACATGATGCAACACCATTTTTTAAACCTTCACGGATTTCTTCAGTTGTTAATTCTTCACCACCAAAGAATTTATCTAATAATTCTTCACTAGTTTCCGCAACAACTTCGCTAACTTCCATAATATAATCATCTAATTTAGATGCATATTCAGCAGGAACTGGAGCTTCTTTACCTTCGATATAAGCTTTTTTGCCAACTACATCTAAATAGCCTCTAAATGATGCTTCAGCACCAATTGGTAAACATACAGGAACAGCTGCTTTACTTAAACCTTTAACAGATTCTAATACTTGTCCTGGTTTAACATTTTCTTTATCAAATTTATTTAATAAAATAATTGTAGGGATATTTCTTTCTCTTAAAGCTTCCCAAACTCTTTCTGTACCAACTTCTACACCTTTAGTAGAATCAATAACTACGATAGCACCGTCAACTACTGATAAATCATTGTCAATTTCCCCAATGAATTCTTCTGAACCTGGAGTATCAAGAATGTTAATTTTACAACCATTCCATTCAACAGGAATTAAAGAAGTTGATAATGAAGTTTGTCTAGCTTGTTCTTCTGTTAAATAGTCAGAAACCGTATTCTTTCTTTCAACTTCACCTTTTTTAGCAATCCCTTTACCTAAAAAAAGCATTGATTCCGCAAGACTTGTTTTACCACAACCCATGTGTCCTAATAAAGCCACGTTACGGATTTGACTACCTAAATATTCTTTCATAAATTCCTCCTAATATAAATTCTAAGAGTTTCGATTTAATAATGTTTGTTTATCAAATAAAAACCACGCATTTATATTATACTACATTCTTTATTTCTTTGTCTTTATTTTAATAATTTTTTTTGAAAGTGTTTTCATTATCATTTTCATAACTTAAAATCTTTAAAGTTTCCAAGTCATTTGCCCCTTTCAAATGATAATTTTCTGGGAAAACCAAGGAACCTAATAACTTATTTTCTGATAAATAATTAATAAAATCCGTTAAATAATATTCTTGATTATTATTTTTATTTTGTAATTGTCCTAAGTAAGGATAAACATCTTCCACATTAAATATATAAATACCAGTATTTATAATGTTTTGCTTTTTCTCTTCATCTGTACAATCTTTTTCTTCTACTATTTTTATTCTTTTATTACTTACTATAACTCTACCATAACCATATGGATTGATAACTCTCATTCCTATAAGTAAATTTCTCATATTATTATGGTAATAATATTCAATAATATCTTTAATTATGTCTTTATCTAAATATGGAATATCAGCAGGAGCTACGATCACACATTTTTTTGATACATACGGTAGTGCTTGAACATAAGCATCCATCGTACCTAAAGGTATTCTTTGATATGCATAAGTAATATTACCATTTAACTCTTTTTGAATATCTTCAAAATTATCGCCAACAACTATTATCGTCCTATTGATGTATTCATTACTTAATGCATTTAATACTCTTTTAACTATAGGTATCCCTTCTACTTCAATTAATACCTTAGGTGTATTCCCTTTCATTCTTTTTCCTTTTCCACCAGCTAAAATAATTGACTCCATTTTTTTACCTCCTATTTCTTTTTTTTATTGCATAATCAATGAAGATTTGTTATAATATATTGAATAAAGAGGTGTAATATGACTAAAAGAATTCTAATAACTTTAGTTTTTTTACTACTCATTCTTACTGGATGTAATAGTAATAAAGCTTTTAAAAATGGATATGCTATCGTTTATCAAGATGGTGTACCCTACCTTTTAAACAACAAAAATGAAACTTTTGACTTAAGCAAATATGAAGAAGTTGGTGAAAGATTTGATGACTATATCATAGTTAAAAAATTTAAAAACCAAAAACTTGTTTGTGGATATATTAACCGAGATGGTAAAGAAGTAATTAAACCTAAATATGAACAAGCTTATCCTTTTAGTGAAGGTTATGCTGTAGTAGTAGAAAAGGGAGTTTATAAACTAATCAATACTTCAAATAAAGTTGTTTATACTTTTCCTGATGGTGTTAGATCATATGACTATATTATTGATGGACACTTAAGAGTAGAAAAAGATGGTTTATATTCTTTCTTAAGAATTAGTGATTTTTATTTACACAATACTTATTATGAAGGTTTAGAAAACTTTAGTAGTGGTTATGCTTTATACCATTATTATGATAGTAACAAAGTTAAACGCTTTAATTTTTTAGATAAAAACTTTAATAATTTATTTACTGAAGATAAAATAAAAGAATATGATTCTGTAGAATCTTTTTATGATGGTTACGCAAAAGTTGGTAGATTTGTCGGTAGTGAATATTATTATTCATATATTAACTCTAAAGGCGAATTATTAAAAGATTCTAATGATAATTATTTATTTAAAATTGCGAGAAACTTTAGCAATGGTGCTGCTTTGATTTATACAGGGGCTCCTTCTCATTTTAAATATAGTTCTTTAGATCCTAGTCAAGTAATTAGTTCTTTTCACTTCTATCAATATTTATTAACTAATGGAACTTATTTAAACTATTTTGTTGAAATAGAAGCATTAGAAGATAGTATTAATCCAAAACTATACTTTCACGATTTTGTAGGTAATCTAACTGCTAAACATTATTATAATAGTGGTGCTGGATTCTTAACTTTCTTTAAAAAATCAGGAAATTCTTTAGTAGAAATAGTACTAAAAACAACTAATATTCAAGTTAATCAAAATGAATTAACATACTATCCAACACCTTATGAATTAGTAGCTATGAGAAATACACCATTTTATGGCGAAAATGAAACTGTGTTAATGGTTGTTAGAATTCAAACCAACTACTGTGGTATTATTGATAGTGATGGTAACTATCTAACTCCTGCCATCTATGATAGAGTAGTTCTATAGAGGTGAATTATGATTGTATTAAAAAACATAAATAAATTTTACAAATCAGGTGGTCAAAATTTTCACGCTTTAAAAGATGTTAATTTAAAGTTTGGCGAAAAAGGAATGAACTTCATCTTAGGTAAGAGTGGTAGTGGTAAATCAACACTTCTAAATGTTATTGGTGGTATTGATTCATATGATAGTGGTGAGTTAATTATTGATGGTGTTAATACTAAAGAATATAACAAACAAAAATATAATACTTATCGAAATACTTACATTGGATTTATTTTCCAAGAATTTAATGTATTAAAAGGTTTAAGCGTTTATGAAAACATTGCGATTAGCTTAGAACTTCAACATCAAGATTTAAAAGCTAATGCGGATAAGATTCAAAATATTATTGATAAAGTTGGTTTGACCGGACTAGAAAACCGGATGATGAACCAATTATCTGGCGGTCAAAGACAAAGAGTTGCGATTGCAAGAAGTTTAATTAAAAATCCAAGAGTTATTATTGCTGATGAACCTACTGGTAACTTAGATAGTAAAAACAGTAAAATCATCATGGATTTATTAAAAGAGTTATCTCTTGATCATTTAGTAATAATCGTTACTCATAATGATCAACTAGCAAAAGATTATTCTGATCGAACAATTGAAATTAAAGATGGTGTTGTTACTAAAGATACACTTTCTGAAGAACTAGTTGAAACTGAATATACTTTAACACCAATTTCTGTTTCAACTAAAACAAGTTTAAATTTATCAATTAAGTCAATCTTTAAAAACATTAAAAGATTTGTCTTTATGATTTTGCTATTCTCTATTGCTTTAATATTCGCAGGAGTTGTTATCAATATGTCTTTAGCTGATACAACTTTAACTTACGCAAAATATCAAGATGAGTTTAACAATAATGTTGTAACTTTAAAAAATAAATATAAATCTCGTGGTTATACATCTGATTCAGCTTTCTACGAATTCCAATTTTCTTTATTTAATCAAAATTATATAAATAAAGATGTTGAAAATATGATTTCCGTATTAAAAGGTATGACTTTTGATTTACCAATTGATGTAAATAGTGTTACTGAAGAAGAATTTTATTTAAATTCTATTAGTTATATTTATGATATAAATACTTTACCTGATAGCATTGGTTATTTATATACTCAAAATATTGAAAAAGAAGAGGGTCAAATTAAAGTCTTTATTACTGACTATTTAGCTGAAAATTTATTATTTCAAAACTTCTTTGGAACTTCAGTAAAAAATATCCGTAGTTTATTAGGACAAAAACTCACTTTTGATTCTATTAAATATGAATTAGTTATTACTGGTATCTTAAAAACAGATTATGAAGTCCATAAGAATAGTTTTACATATTTTAATGATTCAGCTACCAATGATAGTAAAGCTCAAAATGCTTTCTTTGATAATACTCCATTTTATAATGCCATTTTTATGGATACAAATGATTACATTACCTTCTTCAGTTATGAAAACATTAAATATTTTAGAAACGATGTAGTTTATAATATGGTCGCTGATGAAGGTACTGGTAGTGATATTTTATTTACTACTTGGCCTACAGAAAATAATTTTGTTATCAATAAAAATGGTAAAGCACCAACAATACATGCTGAAGGTGAACCTACTCAAGTTGCGGTTACAAGTGGATTCTTCAAGAAGATTTTAAATATTACGATTGATGAAGGTTTATCAAGTGAAACAGATTCCAAATGTGACTTATTATTTAATAAAGTTTACTATGAAATACCTATTCATACAGACAATACAATGACTGAATATGTTATGCAACCGGTTTATGCATCAAACTTCGTATCATTTACTAGATATATCCCTTCTAATTTTATCTTTAATATTACTTCTGTAATTGATAATGATGATGAGGCAATTGTTTATTTTGCACCTAATGAGGACTTCCCAATAAATGCATCTACTGGTAAACAAGATACAGACTTTAACAAAATTTTAAAATCAACTTTCCTAGATGGTGGATTTATTAACTTATATATTGAAAAATATCAAAATTTAAGAAAAACAGATTTCAGTAAAAATGAGTATTTAGAAGTTAATTCAAATTTATATCGTGAATTTATTAATAATGAAATGAATATCACTAATACAAGTTTTAGTAAAGTTCTTCTTGTTGATAACTTTATTAAAAACAATTTAGCTTTATTTATTGCGGTATTCTTTGTATTTGCTTTATTTAGTGTATTATTAATATTTAATTTTGTTATTATTAATATTAAAAATAGCACAAGGGATATTGGTATTTACATGTCACTAGGATTTAGTGGTTGGAAAATATCATTAATTTACTTGTTCCAAGTAATTATACTTGGTGTTGTAGCATTCTTAATAAGTTTAATTGGTACAGGTGTATTCTTACTAGTATTAGATGCTCACTTTACATCACTTGCTGCAGTTAACTTATCCATTATTAAAATGTCAATTGTTGGTTCTTTGATTGTGCTTTTAATTGCATTACTCACACCAATAATTTCTGTAATTATTCCTCTTATTAACCTTAGCCGTAAAAATCCGGTTGATGTTATTAAGACAATTTAGAGGTGTACCATGAATAATAAAACATCTTTAAAAGAACAAAATATTATGATTAAATTAGAAAACATTAATAAATACTATCAATCAGGTGATGAAAAAGTTCATGCTTTAAAGAACATCTCTTTAGAATTGCCATATCAAGGATTAGTATTTGTTTTAGGTCAATCAGGATGTGGTAAATCTACTCTATTAAATATATTAGGTGGATTAGATAAACCAGAAGTTGGTAGAATTTTAATTGAAGGTGCTGACTTTGGTAAATTCACTTCTGCTGAACATAACAACTATTTAAATAGTTATCTAGGATTTGTTTTCCAAGAATATAATATTTTAAAAGATTTAAACTTATTTGACAATATTGCATTACCTTTAGAAATGCAAAATGTTAATAGAAAAGAAATTAAAAGACGTACAAATGAGATTATTGATTTAGTTGGCTTATCTCAATTAAAGAAAAGAAAGATTAATCAATTATCAGGTGGTCAAAGACAAAGAATTGCGATTGCTAGAGCTTTAATTAAGAATCCAAAATTAATTATTGCTGATGAACCTACAGGTAATTTAGATAGTGTTACAGGCGCAACAATCTTTGATTTATTAAAAGAATTATCCAAAGATCGTTTAATCTTAGTTGTTACTCATGATGAAGAATCAGCTTACAAATATGGTGATCGTATTATTAAAATTGAAGATGGCGCTTTAGTTCAAGATACTAATGCTCCATTTACGGAAAATGATCACAATCCGTTATTGCCTAATACTATTGATGAATCAATCGAAACTGTTAAAGTTGTTTCTAAAAAGTTAAAAAACATTGAAGAGTCTGATAACTTAACTTTAACTAAAGTTACTGCTCCTGTTATGACTATATTAAAACTTGCGTTAAAAAATATTAACAACAAAAAGTTTAGATTTATACTAATGATGCTTATTTGCGCTCTTAGCCTTGCTTTTTTTAGTTTTACGATAGAATTAAATAACGATACAATTAGACAAAATGTATATACATCTATTGACAATGGTTATTTATATGCAGACTTATTAGATAAAGTTGAACTTCCTGAAGATTATGTTAAAACATCAATTTATGATGATTATGCCGGTACTACTTTACTATCGGGAAGTTATGATAAAGTAAAAGAAGCTATACCTGATTTAAATCTTCATGAATACCAAAGTGTTTCTATTCCTTTAATTGAAGATACTGAAAGTAGATTAATTAATTCTTTCTATACGGGAGAAATTCAATATCTTACAAAATATGATAGTTCAAATGAATATAATATAATTGCAGGTAGAGAACCTATAGATGGTAAAAACGAAGTAATGGTTACCGATTATATTATTAAAATGTATGAACACTTTGACAATTTCCAAGAAAATCTTGATTTATATAAATATATTGGCAAAAAAATTACTTTATCTAGTAAAGAAGAATATACAATATGTGGTATTATAAATACCAATTATGAAAAATATGCTGGTTTTGCTTTGGATAATAACATTGATACTGAAAATAAATTATATTATGCATTTTTAAATGAATATAAAACAATTAATACCGTATATCTTAATAAAGATAGTTATATTAAAGAAACAAGTGTATTGATGGCAAAAATTGATTGTTCTCAAACAACTTTAAATATTTCTATTCGTTCACCTAGATATTCAAAGACTACAGACATTAGTTCTTATACTGTTACTACTAATAAGGTTAATCTTAAATCATTTAAAACTGATATAAGTGATTCTAGCCCTATTGGTACTAATGTAGATAATTCAGTTGCTCAAATTGTTGTTCCTTATTCTATTTTCTCTAAGTTAACTAATAGCGATCCTGGGGAACCTACTTCTTATTCAGATTACTATAGAACTTTTGATAGAAGAAATAAAAATGTTGTTATTGAAATTAATAATAACGGTCAAATTTATGAATTAAATGCCCAAATAGTTGGTATTACTGGTATTAATGGTATGACTATTGGTATATCACAACCAGTAATGGAATTCATCTTTAATAATGGTCCTAAAAATAATTCATTTTTGCTTGCGGAAATGCCTCAATTTGAAGAAAAAGCTTATGAACAATTTAAAACAGCTTATGATAATGGCTATATAATTGACCTATTCAAATATCGTGAAGATATTGATACTTATGAAATATCTCCATTTGTTAACTTATTATCTAAAGCGGGTGTATTTGTATTTGCAGTATTTACTATTGGTATCTTATGGACAATTATCTCTTTAGATATCGTAGATGCTAGAAAAGAGATAGGTACATTTAGATCTATCGGTTTATCTGGATTTGAAGTTTCTTTAATCTTTATTTTCCAAACATTAATGATTTGTACTTTATCTTATATAATTGCTTTAATTTTAGGTAATATCGCAATTCAATTATACGACCAGACAATCTTTGATAGTTTGAATGTAATTCATTTATCGATGTATATGATGACTTATCGTTCACCTATCTTCTTAGTTGTCTTTGTAATTGTAATCGCATTCTTAGCTTTATTTTTACCTTTATTTAAGATTATGCGTCAAAAGATTATTGATGTTATTAATGAAAGAGGAGAATTATAATAAAAAATACCCTTATTTAACAAATGTTAAATAAGGGTTTTATTTTTAAATAAATATAAACCAGGTTTATTAATTAAGACTTCATTATAATTAAACTCTTCATAAGTATTAGTAACAATAACTTCATAATCACTTACTTTATACAGCAAATAATTTTCTTTATTATTAATTAATTGATATTCTTCTTCTATAATATTATTATTAGATAATCTAAATATCTTGTTTTCTTTACGAATTTTAATAAGTTTAATTAAGTAACTAATTACATCTTGATATTCTTTGGTTTCTTTCCAATTAATTTGATTAATTTCAATACTTGATTTATATGAATTATCAATACCATTTTTAGTTCTTCCAAATTCCATTCCTAAATGAATAAATGGAATACCTTGACTTAAGACTACTAAAGCTAATCCTAGTTTTAGATAGTCTTTTTTTTGTTCTAAAGTAAATTTTGTTACTTTATCTAATTGATCATTTAAAGTATAGTTATCATGGCATTCAATATAATTAATTAATTGTTTTGGATTACCACTACCTTTAATAATACTAAATAGTTTTTCTTTATTAAGGGGGGTTCCAGTTAATAAACATTTATCTAGTTTAAATGGATTTCCTCTTAAATAATCTCTAAATGTATCACTAAAATAACCAATATTTGGTAATTCAGTTTTATTAGATGCAAGATATTGTTGATTTAGGCCTGTATTCATATACCAACCTTCACCATATAATACTACTTGATTATTTAATTCTTTTAAGACTTTTTCAATTTCTTTCATTGTTTGAACGTCTATTAAACCCATTAAATCAAATCTAAAACCATCAACATTATAAAACTCTGTAAAAAACTGACAAGTATCAACAATTAATCTTCTTATCATATAATGCTCTGTTGCTAAATCATTACCACAATATGATCCATTAGTCATATATCCTATTTCATCACATCTAAAAGAATAACCAGGCACTAATTTACCATAAGAAAACATATTGTGTTGATATACATGATTAAATACAACATCTAAATTAATACAAATATTATTTTGATGATAGACATCTATTAGTTCTTTAAATTCATTAATTTTATTATATGGATCATTTGGACTAGTTGAATACCATCCTGTTAAAGACATATACTCTAATGGGTTATATCCCCAGTTATATAGTTTATCTTTTTGGATTTCATCAACACCATAAAAACTATTTATTGGTAATAATTGTAAATGTGTTATCCCTAAGTCTTTTACATAATTTAAACCATATAAATCTTTTTTAATAGCTTTTCTAAATGGACTTTCATTTCCTTCGATATTATAAGTAAAATCTTTTAAATGAGCCTCTAAAATAATTGCATCGTTTAAGTCACCACTAAATATAGGTCTTTTATGTTTAAATTGATAAGTTTTCTTTAGATCAATAACATAGTTCACTTGATCAGTTAATGAACTTGAAACTCCATATGGATCTAATGTTCTAAAGTAATTATTATCTATTCTTGAAAGAAAATAATAAGCTACTTTATCTAATTTTTTATTAACTTTTACTTCCCAAAGGCCTTTATCAATATAAGTTAAATCATATATTTGATTAATGGTAGGGAAAACAACTTTTACCTCTTTACAAACTGGAGACCATATTCTAAAGATTGTATATCTTTTATGATATTCAATTCCTAATGGTCCATCGTAACTATTTTCTTCTTCAAATTTTTTACTTCTAGTTACCCTTCCTAAGAATAAAGGTATTTCTTCATTATCAACTAAAACTGTATAATCGATGTTTGTTTTTAAAGGTCTGTCTAATGTATAAATTAAATGTGTTGATTTACCTTCACTATACTTATTTATTAATTTTAAATTAATATCTAAATCTTTAATAGAAACTATTGTATTCTTTTTATAATTTTCACTAATTACTTTAATCTCTTGGTAATCTTCTAAATAAGCGTATCCCATGTTATTCCTCTTCGTCACTTATTTGAACATTCTTTTCACTCATTTTAACTATGGCATATGTTCCAAGAGCAGCAGCTAAAGTTGCGGTAAAACCAATAATAACCGCATTAAGTGGAGAGAATACCGCAGATTCAAAATTAGGATTACCGTTAGTTACATAAACTTTTTGAGAAATTGAATCCCCTTCAACCTCATAATTAAAAATAAAATCAAATGTACTAATCTTCTCAACAGATGTTAATTTGAAACAATAATAATAATGGCCATTATCTTTTAATTCCCCTCGAGAAATTACTTCACATCTACTACTTTGTTCTTTTCTTTCAGCATAAATTAAATCTCTAACATCATTATCACCAATTTGATAATTCATCCAAATTACCAAATTAATTAATGGTTCTTCTGTTTCAAAAGATAATTCAATTACTGATGTACTACTTCCTGTAATATGAACATTTAAATTTTCTAAATCAATTGTTGATATGTTTTTACCAAGTACAGGTACCTTAAAAGTAAATAACATTACCAATAACACTAATAAGAAGCTAATTTTTTTCATGATTGTCACGCTCCTTATAACTATTCAATTGATTATTTAGATTTTTCATTTGTCTCTTTCTTAAATATAAAATCAAGAATCCAACAAAAACTAAACCTAATACACTAAATAATACAGTAATTAAAGCAAATAACCAGTTTTCAAAAGAGAACCAACCAGTTATAATACCAAAACCATAAATAACCATTTGGATTGTAATAAATGTAACTAGTATTTGAACAACAATATTAATTGTATTAATCTGATAAAATAAAGTTAATAATAAACTAGATATTACTACTATTACTAATTCTAAATAAATATAAGTATAATTAATAGCTCTTTGTGAGAAGACTAAAGCGTCAATTAACATTTTCGCGAAAAATACAATCGCAAACATAATCATGAAAGTAATTAAAAAACTTACTAAAAATCTTGAAATCTTTTTCATTATCGCTTTCCTCCTCTAATTTTCTTTTTAAAGTCATTAGCATAAACTCTTGTAATAATAATTTTTTCTTCATTATTAAGTTCAGCTAATATACGACCATTTACCATAGTCTTAATTTTCTTAATTTTATCAACATTTAATACAACTGTTCTTGCTATTTGAATAAATGAAGTACTCTTAAGAAGATCATTTAATTCAGCAATCTTATAATCTACTTCATATACTTGAGTTTCTAGATAAGCAAATACTTTGTTTTCTACTGCTTCAAAATAATAGATGTCTCTTAAGTCTATTACAACTTTTTCGCCATCTAGTTTACCCATTAAACTAATAGAAGAATTTTTAAGTGAATTGATTATTCTTTCAACTTCTTCATTCACTTCCTTACAATGAATCTTTATTGTCAGTTCTTCATTAGTATCTTCAGTAATTATCTCTATCTTCATAAGCGTACCTCCTTACTTTTTAAATTTCAACCGATACGTGCATTTTTTACACAATTCAAAATATGGCATCTTTCTAACTGCATTAAGATATAATTCACTATTTAAAATATCTACCATTTGATCTTTAAAAATATTTCCTATAATGGTATCCCCATTATTATCTAAACAACAAAGTACTACACTTCCATCTACTAATATACCTAATTGATTCTTTCCACCTAAACAAGTAGTATTAATTTGGTCATCATTATTAATAGATGGCCAATCAAATTTCTCTTGTTTAGAATAATGGATAAATGGACTAAGTAATTCTTCATCAATAAATTTACTATTAGGATATAACTTTAGTAAGTATTTTTTTAATATCTCATCTTCTTTATTATCTAAAGCCCAATTTCTTAAATAGATATGAGTATTTCTTACTTTACTTAAAAACTTTTTTAAATTCTTAAAATATTCTTTTTGTTTATTTTCATCTAAATATATAACAGATTGTAATGATATGTTAACTTTATGAATATTTGGATTATTGATTATTAAATCGCCAAATTTGTCCAATTTTGTGCCATTAGTCGTAATTTTCGTGTTAATGTTAGTATTTATTAGTATCTCTAACAACTCTTCGAAATTTGGGTGAATTAGAGGTTCACCTTTTACATGTAAATAGATACTATGAGTATAATCTTTTATTTTATCAATTATAGTTTTAAAATTACTAATTGACATATACTCTTTTACTCTATTAGTATCTACACAAAATGGACAATTTAAATTACAAATATTTGTTATTTCAATATATATTTGTTGAAATCTTGGTTTACTCATATTAATACTTCCTAATCATATTAATTATACTATTTTTAACAAAAAAAAGAAAGTAATAAACTAATTACTTTCTTTTCTTAAACTCTCTACAAACTTATATAAACTACGACGATTTTTAAATAACATATAATTAATATGTGGATATTCTTTTACTTTATTTAATAAGATAGGTCTAGCATTCTTTCTAAAATTCCAAACCCATTTAAAGAAAGACTTATCAATTCTTTCTGGACATCCTACTCCTATTGAATCTCTTTCTTTATTTTTATATTGGTGATATCTTTTAAAAATTCCTCTTAAAGCTACTATTCTTTTAAAATCTAAATAAATAACTGTATCACATCTAGATAATCTTAAATCTAAACTATTACGATAGTTACCATCTATTATCCATTCATCTTCTCTTATTACTTCTTGTTGAAAACGTTGAAATACATCAGCAGATTCTTCTACCCATCCAGGTTTCCAATAATATCGATCTAAATGAATAACTGGTAAATTAAGAATAGCACCTAATTCTTTAGCAAGTGTTGATTTACCACAACCTGCGCAGCCTAATATAACTATTCTTTTCATTTATTTAAATTATAAACCTCGATTAATCCATCTATTAATAAATTAGGACAATACTCATATTCCAAGGAATCTTTCACAAACAATGCATTACCACCAGTTAATACTACTTCTAAATCGCCAATTTCTTTTTTAATTCTTTCAACCATTCCTTTAATCATTGAGATACAACCTATGATAGTTCCACTTTGAATACATTCTATTGTATTACTACCAACTACTTTTTCAGGAGTTACTAATTCAATTTTATTTAATAATTCGGCTTCTTTAAATAAACTCTCAAATGAGGTCATAAATCCAGGAGCTATAGCACCCCCCAAGAATGAATTACCTTTAACTACTAAAAACTTAGTAGCAGTTCCCATATCAATAATTAAATGATTTTCACCTTTTCTTTTACTAGCAGCCACTCCCGCAATCAATAAATCGCTACCCAATTCCAAAGGATTATCAATACAAATATTGATATTTGTCTTCATATTAACATTCACAAAAATAGGTTTTAATCCATATAATTCATAAATAATATTAGTTAATAAATCATTTAATGATGGAACAACCGAAGATATAATAACATCATCAAAATTATTACTTTTGATATTATTTAAAAAATCTTCTTTACTAATACTACTTGTAGTATCTAATCTAAAACTATTAGTTATTCTGCCATCATATTCAGCTACTACTATACTCGTATTACCAACATCTAAACATAAAAGCATAATATCACTCCTATTCTTTTATTTCTATTACAACCTCTTCAAGTGCTCTATTATTTTCATCTATTATAATTTCTTTAATTCCTAAAGAACTAATTTTTCCTGATAAAGGATTCTTAATACTATCTATTGTGCTATTTACATCACAATCAATACTACTATATTCAAAAGCAAGATCACATTCTTCCATTGTACAATTTGTTAACTTAAGATTCTCACAATAACAAAGAGGTTGAGTACCGATAATTTTACAATTAATCAAATGTAAACCTTTAGAATACCACCCCAAATATTCACCCTTTACAATACTATTAATAACAGTTACATTCTCACTATGCCAAAAAGCATCTTTAGTATCTAAAATAGAATCTCTAATTGTGGTATTTTTAACATATTGAAAAGAATACTTACCACTAAATTTAATATTATTTAAATCTAACTCTGAACTTTCAAAGAATGCATATTCACCTTCTATTGTACTATCAATAAAACTAAACTTTTTAATCTTCCAACCAAATTCAGCACTTTCAACACTGGTATTACTAATTAAGCCATCTACACATTCTCTTAAAGCTTTAGGAGATTCAATCTTAGAATCATAAATATTCAAATTAAACGTATACCAAAATGGAGCTCTACTAGCAATATCAAATAATGTATTATATATTTTTATATTAGTAGAATGCCATATTGGATAACGCATTGAAAATTGAGAATTACGAATTATAACATTATTTGATTCTTTTATTGGTGACTCACCAACAGAACTTTCAAATAAACAATCATATAGTTCTATATCTGAATACCCAAATAAACTTCTTTCTTCTCTATAACGTTGATTAACTAGTTTATTCATACAATACCTCTTACTAATATATTATATCATATTTAGTTAAAATAAAGTAATAAAAAAATAACCAATATGGTTATTTTTTCTTATCGATGAATTGCGTTAAAGCAAACTCCTACTGTAGAAGGACCACAATGACTTCCAATTGTATGATTAATTGGAATATATTCAATGTTTAAATCTTCTCCAAGTTCTTCTTTGATTGCTTCTCCTAATTTTTCCGCAATCTCTAAAGCATCACAATGACCAATTAAAAATTGATAATTCTTAACATCATCACCTAATTCACTAACAAAACTCACAAGTTTTTTAATAGCCATATGTTTACCACGAACAGTTGATAAAGTAACTAATTTACCTTCTTGATTCATATAAATTATTGGATGAATTCCAATTAAAGAACCAAAAAAAGCAGATAAACCATTAACTCTTCCACTTTTTTGGAAAAACTTAAGATCACTTGCGAAGAAATATAAAGCTATCTTTTGTAAATTATTTTCTGCCCAAGCATAAATTTCTTCTAAGGTTTTACCTTCTTTATATAATTTACCAATTTCCCTAACAGCATATAAACCACCTAAACTAATTGTTCCTGTATCAATTAAATGACAAGTTCTTTCAGGATATTTATCTTTTAATTCTGCTAAAGCAATACTTAACGCATTAAATGTTCCACTCATTTCTTTGGAAAAATGTACATATAAAATATCATTCCCCTTTTGAAATTCTGGTTCAAAATAATTAATATATTCATATGGATTAACTGCTGAAGTCTTAGGAACAATTCCTTTTCTTAGCGTATCATAAAAATCTTTTGAGTTTGGTTCATTTTCTGTTACATGTGGATAATAAGTAGTATCTCCAATTGAATATGGCATACTAATTAGTTTGTAACCAAATTCTTTTGCGATTGCTGGTGTGACATCACAATCTGTATCTGTATATAAAACAAACATAATTCTATTTCCTTTTTTAAAATTGTATATAAATACCCCACTAATATACCATTTTTTTAACGATTTGTCAAATTAGAGGTCGTTTTAATCTTTCTTTTATTGAAAAAAATGATTAATTATGTTATAATTTTACCAAGAGGTGCATAATTATGATTAAATTAGTAGTCGATTGTTTTGGCGGAGATAGAAGTCCCAAAGCAAATGTAGAAGGAGCTATCAAAGCATTAAATGAAATTAAAGACTTATATTTAATTCTTACAGGTGATGAAAATATTCTATCTGAAGAATTAAAACAATATGAATATGATAAAGAACGTTTAACTATTCTTCACGCTCCAGACGTAATATCTTGTAATGATACTCCAACTGAAGCTATTAGACAAAAGAAAGAAAGTTCTTTGGTTAAAGGATTTGAGTTATTAAGAAATGATCCTGAAGTAAGAGGTCTTGTAAGTGTTGGTTCAACAGGAGCAATCTTAGCCGGTTGTGTAATGAAAGTTGGTAGAATCCTAGGAGTTAAACGTCCAGCATTTTGTCCAATTCTTCCTACAATGACTGGAGGAATTGTTGGTATTTGTGATAGTGGAGCAAACGTTGACTGCGATCCACAACACCTTCAACAATTTGCGATTATGGCTAGTTTATATCTTCAAAAAGCATTCAATGTTCAAAACCCTAGAGTTGCTTTATTAAACATTGGTACTGAAGAAGAAAAAGGTGATGCTTTAAGAAAAGAAACTTTCCAATTATTAAAAAATAGTACTCCATCAATTAATTTTGTTGGTAATATGGAAAGTAGAGACTTACTAAGTGGTAGCTATGATTTAGTTGTTTGTGATGGATTTAGTGGAAATGTCTTAATTAAAACTACTGAAGGTTCTTGCTTAGAAGTTTTAAAACTAATTAAAAAAGCTTTCACAAAAAATTTAAAAAATAAAATTGGTGCTTTACTTCTTAAAAAATCTGTCTATGAAATTAAAGATATGATGGACTATAATAACTATGGTGGAGCAGTAATGCTAGGAATCAAAAAAACTGTAGTTAAAGGACATGGTAGTAGTAAAGCTAAAGCTATTTATCACTGTATTAAACAAGCTTATAATATGGAAAATAATAAACTTTGTGAAGTAATCTCCGAAGAAATTACTAAATTAAATGAACAAAAGGAAGCATAAGCTTCCTTTTTATTTTTTCATTCCCTCTTTAATAGCTTTAACAAGGTCACCTGTAGGATCACACCCATTTTCCCAATACATTATACCTGCTAATTTCTTTTCAAATACATATTTACATTTAGCTATTATTGATCTATCATCATCAAAAGAAATAAAGATTGTTCCATCTTTTTTTAACAAGAATGGTGCTTCTGCTCTTTCATCATAGAAAGAATAATAGTCACCACTTTCACGATATCTCTTAATTACATCATAATTTATAGATCCATTACTAGACCATCTGCCATTATTCTTGATTTGTCTTTTACCATAGAAAGCAGCACCAATAATTAGTTTTTCGTTACTAACTCCCAAATCATTATAATGTCCTATAGAACTATCTACAGATTCGCTGCTTCTTCCAACATTATATGTCGTATTATAATATGAACTATATGAATACAAAGGACTATGATAATAACCAGAATTACTATACATACTATAACTCATAACATTAACATAATCTAAATACTCTATTGAATTTTCTAAATCATATAATTGAGGTTGCCATCCTCCTCCACCAATAGCAGAAGTTACCAAATGGTTAGGATTATTAGCTTTCACTGCAGTATAAATCTCTTTAATTAGTTTTGTGAAATTTGTACGCTTACTATAACTTGGTGTTTCCCAATCTACATCTACACCATCTAAATCATATTTATTAATTAAATCAACTATATTTTTAGCAAAATTCTTTCTTAATGTATCACTAGCGGCAATTATGTCCATAGTTTCTGCCATTACAGAGCCACCACCTGCTAAAGATGCAACCACGTATGATCCTCTTCTTTTAGCTTTAGGAGATACATAAGCTTTGATTTTAGCAAGTGTTGCTTCATTGCTATTATAAACAGATGTATTAGATGTATCTAGACCTACAAAGTCACCATTAACATCTACCATTACAAAAGCACAATAAATAATATCCATTGTATCAAAAAATTCATCGGTTAGTGTTGGATAATTACTGTATACATATCCAGATGCAATACCTTCATTCAAAGACCTATATCCTTTAAAAGTCACATTGTAATCTTTAGATACTATTGTTATACCATCACTTATAACAAATGAAATTATACCTTCTTCATCAGTATATGGTCTATCATATATTCCATCTTCTAATAAATAACCACTACTTGTACTCCAAGTTATTGTACAATCTCCCATATATTTTTCAACAATAAAATTATCATCAACTACATAATTTTTATAAGTTTCATCTAAATTATTAACAACTTCTTCTATTGAAAAATCAGGATTTTTAATATAGATTGCAAAAACATCCATATCACTTGTTATATTGTTAAAATCACTTGTATCCCATTTCCCCTCATATTCCAATTTACTAGGAACATTCGGAATATCAACCAAGTCATCACCACTAAGAACTTTTTTTCGTTCAACTAATTTATTACCAACATAAAAAAAGACATTATAAGTATTTACAATATTAATAGTTACTTTCGTTTCTAATGACTCATAAAAGATAGTAATTTCATGAATTCCTATTTTATTTAATTTTTCTAAATCATCTTCACTAATATTATTTTTTGTAGCACTTATTGTTTTAACTATATCCTCTTTGTTTCGAACATTGATTACTATATCATTAATATTAAAATCACCTTTGCCATACTTTTCTTTTATTGAGGTTTTTTCAATCACTATATTATCATACTCTTTTTCAGTACAACCACTAACTAAAAAAAGTGGAATAATTAATATTAGTATTAATAGTTTAATTATTTGTTTCATATTATCACCTTGTATTATTTTATCACATTGTGTCACATTTGTAAATAAAAAAAGAAGCAAAGCTTCTTTTTTAAATTTTATAGATTTGAGATAAATAAGTAAATTGCGTTAATTACCACAAATAAAGTAGTTGCAACTGTAGACATCATTTTAATGAAAATATCTAATGCAACGCCAACAACGTCTTTTCTAGTATCACCAATTGTATCACCAGTTACAGCAGCTTTATGAGCAGCACTACCTTTACCATGACCTTCAATTGCACCTGATTCGATATATTTTTTAGCGTTATCAAATGCACCACCAGAGTTACCCATAAAAATAGCTCTTGGAATAGCAACAATTGTTGCACCTAATAAAATACCAATAACAAATTCAGGACCTAATAAAGAACCACAAACAAATGGTACTGCTAAAGCAATAATTGATGGTAATAACATTCTCTTTAATGCAGCTTTAGTTGCAAGTGAGACTAATTCATTATAATCAGGTTCTTTAGTTCCAGCCATAATTTCAGGGTCTGATAATTGACGATCACCAACAACTGCTAATTCTTTAGCAGATTTAATTGTATTATCTGTTAAGATAGCAGAGAAGAATTCAATTAAAGCACCACCAATAATACATCCCGCAATAATTAGGAAACTATTAATTTGTGGAACAGGTGTAATATTACTTACAAATGCACAAATTAATGATACAGTAGCAAAAGCAGCTGCCCCAATTGCAAAACCTTTACCAATAGCTGCAGTTGTATTACCAACTGAATCTAGTTTATCTGTAATTTCACGTACGCTGTGATCTAAATGGCAAGATTCAGCTAAACCACCAGCATTATCAGCAATTGGGCCAAAGGCATCAATTGATACAGTTGTACCAACAAATGATAACATACCAACAGCAGCAATCGCAATACCATATAATCCACAAAGCATACCAGATACAACTAATGAAATACCAATTACTGCAATAGGTAACATACAAGATTTAGAACCAACAGCATCACCTTTTGTTACAACAAAGGCTTCACCTTCAATTGCGTATTCAGCAATTTCTTTAGTTGGTCTAAATGATGCACTAGTATAGTATTCTGTAATTATACCAATAGCAACACCACTAATGATACCTAATACTGAACATACCCAAGGAGTTGCCCAACCTAATTTCCAACCAAAATTACTTAAATCTTGATTTTTAAATGCTACAAATGCTAAAACACCAGAAATTATAATAATAAATCCAGCTGATAAATAAGTTGCAAGATTTAATTCTTTAGATGGGTTATCACTCATTTTTCTAATTGAAACAATAATGATACTTAATACACAACCAAATAATCCACCACCTACTAATAAAATAGGATATAGATAAGTTGCTTGGAATAATTCTTTAGTCATACCTAAAGAGATATTTCCTAAGAAACCTACAGCAACAATAATAATTGCCGATAAAGTTGCAACAAAACTTTCTAATAAGTCAGAACAGTTACCAGCAATATCATTAACATTATCACCAATAAAGTCCGCAATTACATTTGGTACACGACTATCATCTTCAGGTAAATCATTTCTAATCTTACCTAAGATATCAGCAGAAATGTCCGCAGCTTTAGTATAGTTACCACCAGCAACACGGTTAAACATTGCAACTGTAGAACAACCTAATGAATAAGTTGTAATACGCATAATTGATGTATTAGTTAATAAAGCTTTGATATTAATTAATCCATTACCTTCATAAGCTTCAAGACCTAATAGATTTGCGATAATAGTTTCTTGTGGGCCTATACCACTAATAATTAAAATAATTACTAAACCTAGTAAACCTAATGCTTGAACACTAATACCACTAATTGAACCACCTTCTAAAGCAACTTTAACAGTTTTTCCAACAGATAAAGTTTCTTTAGCTTGATTAGCAGTACGAACATTCGCATAAGTTGCACTCTTCATCCCTAAAATACAAACTAAGCTTGACATTAACGCACCAAAAAGGTAAGTTAATCCACTGAATTTTTCAATAAATAAAGTAAATAATACAGCTAATACTGCAACAACAATTGCGATTGTTGTAAATTCTTTTTTAATAAATACATTAGCACCTTCACGAATGATTCCACTCATCTTAACCATTCTGTCAGTTCCTTCTGGCATACGTTTGATCTTGATATAGTTATACATTACATATAACATTGCTAATATACAAATGCCTAAAACAATAAATAATAAAGTATTACTCATATATTTCTCCTCCGTTTCCTTAATATTATATCATTATTTAATTATTTTATCAATTAAATTATAACAACGGAGAAAAGATTCTTACAATACTTCCTAATATTTTCTTCAATAAATTTGGTTTTTGTTTAACCCCATTCATTTTTTCTGACTTTTCTATTGTTTCCAAAAAGTCTTCTTTCATTTCTTTAATAAACTTTTGATCATATACCCATACTCCATTTTCAAAATGATGAGTAAGACTGCGATAATCTAAATTCATTGTACCAATAATTCCTACTTCGTCATCTGCAATATAACTTTTTGCATGAATAAATCCTAAAGTATACTCATATACCAAAACATTAGATTTCATTAATACTTGGTAATATGCTTTAGTTTGTTCAAAGACCATCTTCTTATCCGGAATATGGGGAACTATTAATCTTACATCTACTCCTCTTAGTGCAGCATTTTCAATACAACGCATCATTTCATTATCTACTATTAAATAAGGAGAAGTAATATAAACATAATTAACTGCTTGATTAATTAAATTCATAATACTTATCTTACAAACATTTTTTTCATATATTGGATTAGGCCCATCGCCAAAAGGAACTAAATAATTACTTCCTGTTATATTAGACTTAATATAATACTTATTAAAATCTACTTCTTGTTCTTTTTTTACGTTCAAATGAAAATCAACTAAAAATAACTTTGTATATTCATTTACAGCATCTCCTGTAAATCTTATACCAGTATCTTTCCAATGACCATATACTTCAATTTCATTTATATATTCATCTGCGATATTTACTCCACCAGTATAACAAATAACTCCATCGATAACTAAGATTTTTCTATGACTTCGATTATTAAATTCTCCATCAGCTTGTCCTTTTAATTTTGAAAAAGGAATTGCGTCAATATTGTATTTTCTTAGTTGTTTATAATAATTACCAGGAAGTTTACTCATACAACCTATATCATCATATAAAACTTTTACTTCAACACCAATACTTGCTTTTTCTTTTAAAATATCTAAAATACTATTCCAAAAGATTCCTTCTTCAATTATAAAATACTCTAAAAAGATAAACTTCTTGGCTTTTTTTAAATCTTCTAACATATCTTTAAACATTTTTTCGCCTAAAGAATAATATTTTAAATTACTCCCTTTATATAAATGGGTATCACTTATCTTACATAAATTATTTGCTTGACTTGCTAAATATGGTTTTTCTTCTTTCAGTTCTTCAAAGTTCTTTTGATCATCATGAGGTACAGAGTGTTTGTAACTATTCAACTTCTTAATAATCTTTTTAGGTAAAACCCTTTTATTATACATAAAATAAAGCATTACTCCTACTATTGGTAATCCTATAACAAATAATATCCATGGTACTTTATAATCAGGGTTTTCATTCTTAACTACAATAGTAATAACAACAACAATTACGGTAATATATAATGCAATATAAAAATACTTCACATAATAAGCTAATAGGAAAACTACTCCTACAACCATTAAGGTTTCAATAAGTGTAAATAATATCGCAAATATGTATCTAACAGGAATATAATTGATTTCTCTTTCTTCTTTTTTACCATTAGTAACTATTTCGATTTTTCTTTTCATATATTCACCTAATGTTAGTATTTACATAATACTACTTTTTATTATTATTTTTGTAATTGAAGAGCTTTATCACATAATTCTGAAATTTTATCAAATTCTTCATCAATTAAAGGTAGAGCTTTATTTGTTTGCTTTTTACAAATTTTTGTGTAAATAGGATAAGCCGGTAAAGCAATAACAATACCTACAACACCTAAAATAATCCCCATAATGTATAAACTAAACTCTAAAGCTAAACTTAGTCCTGCACCAAAAATGATTGTACCAATAATACCAAAGCATAATGAAGTAATAATACCCTTATTAGTTTTTGCTTTTTCTAATCTACAAATATTATCAATTGAAGTTTTAATTTCATCTTCAATTTCTTTTAATTCTTTCTTATTATTAATTTTACGATTTCTTTTAAAATTGATTGTTCCAATTCCTTTAGAAGTTACCTCCCATCCAAGATTTTCATAAACATCTTGAACTAACTCCTTTGTAGAATGTGTTACTTGTACTGTTAAGTAATCATAAGTCATTGATAATTTTTCCATATTTTTTCCTCCTTAAATTTATCATAAACTTTTTTACCCCTTCATTATACTAAAAAGCCTGTTTACATTGTAAGTACCTATTAGTATATATTTGTATCTTTTTAGTTAACATTAGTAAAAATAAAAAAGAATAGTTAAAAAACTATTCTTCGATTTTTATAAAACCTTCTTTTTCCATTATTTCATCTAATTTTTCAATTAAGTGAAAACATTTAAAATAATTAACGATTGCTCCAATAGCATATGGGAATATTAAAATTTCTGATAAGATTATCATAATTGTTAAAACACTCCAATGAACTTTAAACAATTCTCCTTTAGTTCTAACAATATGTCCATCACATATACCATCTTTAATGTTTGCATAGTATTTATATCCCCCATAAAATTTACTATACTTAAGCATAATCTCAAAGTTTTCTTGATCTGTCTTATTTGTTTTATAAACATGATGTTCTTTATCAACTATACTATATTTAGGAGCAAAATAAACAAAGATACTAAGTATCATAATAATTGAGCCTACAACAATCCCAAAGATTCCACTTAATATATTATGAGGTTCATCACCCGCAAAACTCATTAAAGCATTTTCGGTTAACGCAATAGCTGTTAAAGCACTACAAAAATTAATAATTTTAATATTACGGTAATAATGCCCTTTAGATTTAACTTTAACTAAACCATAAATTGAAATACCTAATTCGACAAAAGCTACTAATGCTATACATATACCAATAATTTCCCCAAAGTTACTTGTTCCTCTTCCACCAACTAAGAGAATAACCATATAGATAGTATATTGTAACCCCGATAAAAACATCAAAATAGAAATAATCATATTTCTTTTTTCAAATGAACGCCCTTTTTTTTGAGCCATTCCAAAATAACATTCAGCTTTTAAAGCAGAAATAATAATATTGATAATTCCTGCTACCACAAAATATAATCCACTAAAAATTGCTAAAATAAATTTCCCAACTCCAAGTATTACATTCCAGCCAATTGAAAACTTAGTCATAAAGATAGTTCTATCTTCAAAAGATAAACTTTTATATTTACTAATTATTTTATTAATTATACCTTTTTTCATATTAGAACCAAATCTTAAATCCTGCTATTCCTTTATTTAATAAGATAATTCCAAATAATACTAACGCAATACCTATAAATATTAATGATGTAATAAATAGTGTTTTCTTCATATTATAATACCTTCTTCCAATTATAATTTTTTAACCATTTAGTTACTTTCTTTACTAATTCTAAGTATTTATCTTTCCATTTAAAAGTTAATAAAAATGTTGGGTATATTAAACCAAGTGATCCAATAATTATAACTATTGACATTAAGACATAATTAAATGATAAAACATCTTGGATAAATAAAGTAAATACTCCAAATAATGGTCCAATAATAGTCGATGTTAAAAAGAAAAACATAAAGCCGACACTCATAAAACCAAATACATAGAACATAAATAATAAAATACCAAAGAATAACCCAATTGGTATCATTAATAAATAGTCTAACATACTTCTTCTATTCACTATTTGTTCTTTTTTAACAGGTTCTTCTTTAATAACTGTTAAATCTATAGAATCATTTAATAAATCATCAACAGTTACATCAAATAGTTTAGCAAGTTCAGGTAATTTTGTAATTTCAGGATAACTAATACCTTGTTCCCACTTATAAACTGATTGTCTAGAGATATCTAACTTATCAGCTAGTTCTTGTTGACTTAATCCTTTTTTTCTTCTTAAATATACGATTTTTTCATAAAGTTCCATAAAGCACCTCTAAAAATACAATCTATTATACCATATTATTCCAAAAAAATAAATACTTTTTTACTTTACATTTTGTATCTTTTTGGTTTACATTACATTTTTTTATCATATTACTTGCTATTTCATTTAAAAAGGAGTATAATTAAAAGGTAAAATAAATGGTCCGTTGGAGAAGTGGCTTAACTCACATGCCTTTCACGCATGCATTCACGAGTTCGAATCTCGTACGGATCACCATTTTTTGAAATCTATAAGTCTTCTGAATGAAGGCTTATTTTTTTATTTATGTAGGATATTTTGCTTGAAATATAGTAAAATAGTCTTTTTTTTACCTATTTATGAAACATTTAGATTTAATAACTAATAGTTGTAAATACAATTACCGATACTCAGACAAAATCTTATAAATATAAAAAATTTTTTATTCCAATTATTATACTGAATGATTCAGTTTATTATTTCTAATATAAAACTGGGATCTTTTTAACTAAGTACGGCCAAGCTTTAGATGAGGGATTAAAAATTTTAGATATTAAATAAGTTTCTTAAATAGACTCTAAGAAGTTAAATTTTTATTAAATATAAGTATCATTTATGATGTAATGACACTTGTTCGCACAACAAAATGTGTTTCTTTGTATAAAATAAGCATATAATAATATATAGTTAGATAATCTTTTTCCAGTTATTAAACAGTCTATACTATTGACAAATAAAATATTTTTTGATAGAATATAAATGTAAAAAATGCATATGATATTATTGTCATATGACTTGGGCTGGCGTATGCCTTGGTCCACCAACGGCAGGAAATAGTCCTGCCATTTTTTATAGGAAGGATTAATTATGGGGAAAGTCTTAAGCATTTTTATTGATGAATCAGGTGATGTTGGATTTATTAAAGATGCATCAAAATATTATATTATTACTTTTGTAATGCATAATCAAAATGATGATATAAAGAGTAATATTGAAAAAATTAAAGACTATCCTATATTTCATGCTGGTCCTATAATTAGAAGAGAGTACCCATTTGATAATATGGAAATGAAAGATAGAAAGAAAATATTTCAATCTATTTTTTTGTTTACATTATCATTACCAATAAAGTTTTTTTCTTTTTGTTATGAAAAGAAAGACTTTAGTAGTGACTTGTTAAAAATGCAAGCTAAAATAACAAAGGATGTTTATAATTTCTTATTAGAAAATTTCGATTATTTAAATTCATTTAATGAAATAATAATATATTATGATAATGGCCAAAATTTGATAACTAAGATATTAAATGGTGCGTTTGCAATTTCTGGTTTGAATTATGAGTTTAAAAAAGAAGTTGTTCCTGGATCATATAGATTATTTCAGGTTGCAGATTTTGTATCAACAGTAAAACTTTTAGAAATGAAACTAAATAAAAATGAATTATCTAATTCAGAATTAAAATTTGTTAATGTATACCATTTAAAGAAAAATTATATTAAAGGGATTAACAAAAAAGTTTTAAAGAAGTAAATTCTTGTATGAATCTTTTTGTATTGTTTAATAATTTTATATTACTACTAAAAGTTGCATTGTGAAACTTTTTGTAGCGTAAAACTCGAATATGAAACATTTTGTAGTGTAAATGCTCAAAATGAAACATTCTGTGAAATCTATAGGTCTTCTGAATGAAGGCTTATTTTTTTATTTATGTAGGCTGTTTTGCTTGAAATATAGTGAAATAGTCTTTTTTTACCTGTTTATGCAACATTTAGATTTAATAATTAATAGTTGTAAATACAACTATTGGAGACTGACCACGGACTCGAACCAATAAGAGATAGTGGTAGAAATATAGATGAAATTGTGGTATAATAATGTTAGATAAATTAGAATTTATAAATTAGAAAGGAACCTTTAATGAAGAAAGTTTTAAATAATTACTCAAGTAAAAATGACGTTAATATTAGGCAAATTATTGCATATAAAGATAATGTATTAGAAATTGAAGAATATAGAGAAGGATTTACTAGAGAAGACACAATGAATGTAATGAGTGTTACTAAATCTGTAACTTCTTTATTAGTTGGTATTGCTATTGATAAAGGATACATTAAAAGTGTTGATGATTTTGTAATGAACTATTATAAAGATATTTATACTCCAAAAAGAGGTGAAAAAACTATTTATGAAGTAACAATTAAGCATTTATTAACAATGCTAGCTCCTTATAAAGGAAAAAGTGAGCCTTGGAAAAAAGTATGTACATCAAAGGATTGGTCAATTTCAATTCTTGATTCACTTGGAGGCAGAATTGGCATTACAAATGAATTTAGATATCACACATTAGGCACTCAAATATTATTAGGAATAATTAAACAGGCAAGTGGAATGAATGTATTGGAATTTGCAAATGAATATTTATTAAAACCTTTAGGAATTGAACCAAGAGCAAATGCTAATTGTACATCTAAAGAAGATCAATTTAATTATTTAATGAATAAAAATCCTCATGGAAAAGTTTGGTTTATGGATCCAACTGATATGCCTACTGCTGGATGGGGATTATCATTATCAGCATATGAAATGGCACAAATAGGTTTATTAGTTTTAAATAATGGAGTTTATAATAACGTAAGAGTTATTAGCGAAGAATATATAAAAGAAATGACTCAATCGTATGTATCATTAGACTATAAATTTGGTAATCAAGATTATGGATATTTATGGTGGTTACCACATAGAAGTGTAGATGTTATAGCGGCTATAGGTGATGGTGGCAATGTTATTTATATAAATAGAAAATATAATATTGTTGTAGCAGTTACAGGATATTTTAAACCCATGATTTTTGATAGAATTGAATATATAGAAAAAAATATTGTAGAATCATTAATCTAATAGATAAATTCTTATTTTATCATATAATAAAGAGTATTATTGTTTATGTAATGATAAGTAATCATAGCCTGATTATAATTATTTTTTAATGATGAATTTTCCTTTATCGGCAAAATATTACTCAAAAATATAATTTTATTATTTGATATTTTGCCGATATTGTGATATAATAATAGTAACTTGAGGTGTTATTATGAATTTTTTAAGCGTATCTGAAATTGCAAAACTATGGAATCTGTCAGAACGAAGTGTTAGAAATTATTGTGCAGAAGGAAGAATCCCTGGTGCTTATATTGTTGGTAAAACTTGGATGATACCTAGCGATGCAGTTAAACCTGATAGAAAAGCAAGAGTTAGTAATAATAATAAAACATTACTTGATATTTTAAAATTAGAAAAAGAATCTAAAATTAATGGCGGAATATATTACAAGGTTCAAATAGAACTGACATATAACTCTAACCATATAGAAGGAAGTCGTCTTACACATGATCAAACTAGATACATATATGAAACTAATACAATAGGTTTAACTGATGAAGTTATTAATGTTGATGATATTGTTGAAACTGCTAATCACTTTAGATGTATAGATTTAATCATAGATAAAGCTAATCTTAATGTTACTGAAAATTTAATAAAACAACTACACTTGATTTTAAAAAACGGGACAACTGATAGTAGAAAAAATTGGTTTGTTGTAGGTTATTATAAAAAATTTCCAAATGAAGTTGGTGGAAGAGTTACAACAAGTCCAGAAAAAGTGAAAGATGAAGTAAAATCTTTAATAGAATGGTATAATAATATTAAAAATAAAACATTAAATGATATAATCGAGTTTCATTATAGATTTGAATCCATTCATCCATTTCAAGATGGTAATGGTAGAGTGGGCAGACTTTTAATGTTTAAGGAATGTCTTAAATATAATATAGTTCCTTTTATAATAGATGAAAAATTAAAGATGTTCTATTATAGAGGGTTAAAAGAATGGAAACAAGAGAAAGGATACTTGATTGATACGTGTCTTGCAGCTCAAGATCAATTTAAAGTATATCTTGATTATTTTAGAATTGAGTATGATAAATAACTTTTTATTCAGTTGCTAAAATTGGTTATTACTACAAAAAGATACATTTGACACTTTTTGTTTTATAAATTAAAGAAAAAGCACTTTCTGATTTGTAAAATGTTAAAAAAACACTTTCGTCGTAATGACACATTTTCTGAAATCTGTAGGTCTTCTAGAGAAACTAGTTTCTCTTAAAGAGGATCTATTTTTTAATTATATAGGGTATTTTAGCAAATAATGGTTAGAATATCCTCTTTTTTTTACATTTATGAAACATTTAGATTTAATGACTAATAGTTGTAAATACAACTATTGGAGACTGACCACGGACTCGAACCATTAAGACTTTAATATTAAATAAATTTTGATAACATAAAATTTGTAACTATCATTATTATTGATTTTTTTTAAGAAATATGCTAAAATGTAGTAAATTTAATGTATTGAAATTGGTGGAGTCTATCAGCATTTTAAAAGAGTGTTTAGACGACTTTTTTATTTGTTTTAATTAAAGATTGGAGATTCAATGTGAATAAAAAATTATCTCTTTCTACAACCCACGTCATATTAATAAGTTTTATAATAGTCATATTCATTGGTAGTGTCTTATTAGTATTACCGATTAGTTCGAAAAATGGAATTAGCGTTAATTACATTGATGCTTTATTTACGGCTACTACATCCACATGCGTAACGGGACTTGTTACTGTACCTACATATTCTACATGGAGTATGTTTGGTCAAATTGTTATTCTTATTCTAATTCAAATTGGTGGATTAGGAGTAGTTGCATTTATGTCTGCATTTATGATAATTATAAATAAAAAACTAAAATTTAAAGATTATCAATTGATCCAAGACGCATTCAATCTTAATACTATGTCGGGTTTAAAACAATTTATAAAACATGTATTTTTATGTACTCTATTAATTGAGGTCATAGGTGCAATTTTATATATGTTTGTTTTCATACCTGATTATGGTACAAAAGGAATTTGGATTTCTATTTTTAATTCAGTTTCTGCTTTTTGTAATGCTGGAATTGACGTAATAGGCGAAGTTAGTTTATTCGAATATGCTACAAATCCATTAGTTAATGTTACTACATCATTGTTAATAGTTCTAGGAGGGCTAGGATTTATTGTTTGGTGGGATATTTTAAGGGTAATGAAGCAATTTAAAAATAAAAAATTTAATTGTTTTAAATCATTAACATTACATAGTAAAATTGTAATTAGTTCAACTTTAGTTCTTATTTTTGGAGGCGCATTACTAATATTTTTATTTGAATATAATAATGTGAATACCATTGGTGTTTATAATATTTTTGATAAAATTCAAATTTCTATCTTTCAATCAATTACTACAAGAACCGCAGGATTTGCAACGATACCTCAAGAAAATCTTACAGATCAATCTGTAATTATATGTTTAATTCTAATGTTTATAGGTGGTTCTCCTGTAGGAACTGCAGGTGGTATAAAAACAATTACTGCAGTATCTTTATTAGCTATTGCGATTGCATCAATAAGAAATAAAAAAGAAGTTGCATTATTTAATAGAAATTTATCAAGTGAAATTACAAGAAAAGCAGTTGCTGTTACTGCAATGTCTTTTATGATAGTTATGATTTCAACCATATTATTAAGTTTAACAATTGATAGATCAATAGTGGATATTTTATACGAAACTGTTAGTGCAACAGCTACTGTTGGTTTATCAAGAAACTTAACTCCTTCTTTAAATAGTGTTGGAAAGATTATTGTTATTATAACAATGTATTTAGGACGAGTAGGTCCAATATCATTAGCTATCGCATTTAAGTCTAAAAAAGAATCAAGCAATATAATATTAAACCCTACTGAAGAAGTAAGTATTGGATAGGAGGAAAAAATAATGAGTATAAATAAAACATATGCCGTTTTTGGACTTGGAAGATATGGATTATCTGTTGCAAAAGAATTAGTAAATAATGGAGCTGAAGTAATTGCAGTAGACTCAAATGAAAGTATAGTAAATACTGTTTCTACTGAACTTCCTTTTTGTAAATGCGCAGATACAACTGATGCTGAAGTGTTAAAGAGATTAGGTATTTCAAATGTTGATATTGTTATTGTAGCTATGGCAGGAAATATTGAATCAAGTGTTATGACGGTAATGCAGTGTAAAGAATTAAATGTTCCAACAGTAATTGCTAAATGTTCAAATGAAATGCATTTTAAAATTTTAACTAAAGTTGGGGCAGATAAGGTAGTATTTCCAGAAAAAGATTCAGGAATCAGAATGGCTAAAAATTTATTAAGTTCAGGACTTTTAGATTCTATAGAATTGTCAAATGATGTTTCGATGGTTGAACTAGATATGAAAAAAGATTGGATAGGAAAAAATTTACTTGAACTAAATTTTAGAAAAAAATATTCATTGAATATTATTGCAATTAAAGAAAATGAAAAAATCAATATTAATATAGATCCTAATATACCTTTAAATGAAAACATGAAATTAATTGTCATTGGTAATAAAAATAAAATATTGAAAATAAAAAATTTAAGATAATTATAAATAATAAAACGAAAGACCACTAAAGCTAACATTAGCCTTAATGGTCTTTTACTTTACTCAAATATTTACTGTCTTCCCCATGTGCCTTACCATATTCATCGTATAATACATTAGAACGACGCTTCATTTCTTGTATTACTTGTTCAAATTTAGAGGTTAAAACCTTTTAGGTTTACCTATTTAAAAGATTTTGTATCCTAATGGATGCTATTGTTTATTTTATAATGATATTTATAGTTTTTTTTAACCAATAGGATTTAAATTCTTTTTTATTTAATATAGTTGATAATTTTATTTAAGTATGATATAATGTAGTAGGAAAGTAGGAATTTCTAACAAGGAGGATATTATGATTATTGAATTAAGAAAGAAATCACAAATCACGTTGCCAAAGGAAATTGTAAAAAATTTAAATTTACAAGAAGGGGATAAATTTGAAGTATCAATTGAAAATGGTACTATTAAGCTTGAACCTGTTGCTGTATACCCTAAGGAATATATATTAAAATTAGCAGAAGAAATCCAAGTATTGAGAGAGGATGTAAAATTCGAATATAATACATTTAATAATGTAGATGATTTATTAAAGAGTCTTAAAGATGATAGTAAGGAGTAGGTTATGTATAAATTAGCATATACTGAAAGATTTAAAAGAGCTTTTAATAATCTTACTAATAATGAACAAATTCAGTTTCAAAATAAAATGAAGTTGTTTGTGGAAAATGTATTACATCCATCATTAAGAACAAAAAAGATAAAAGGTCAAAAAGATCTTTATGAAAGTAGTATTAATATGGATATAAGAATTATATGGTATTTTGAAAATGAAGAACTAATTATTTTAGTTGATATCGGTCACCATAATATATTAAAGAAATTTTAAAAAAGACTTATCATACCATACACCATATAAAAAAATAGATATCGTAGCAGTTAGGCATTTTTTGAAATCTATAAGTCATCTATGATGGCTTATTTTTTTATTTAAAATATATTTAGCAGAGGATATTAATATAGCAATAAAAGATTATATTAAATATTTTAACACACAAAGATTAGCATACTCATTAAAATATAAAACCCCCGTTCAGTTCTATACTGAACGGGGGTTTAATTAATATTTTATTGTATACATTTACTTGACTATTTCATTTTTTAATTAAACTTTTTTTTTACAATTTCTACTTTTTCTAATAACATTACTAAAATGGGTACCAGTATAATTTGAAGTATGATTCCAGGTAATGAATTAATTATAGTTGATGCAATAAACATATTAAAGGTAAAAACATCTCCTGTTATATTCATAACAACTAACATCACAAAACCCCATACTATTCTACCAATAATCATTGAAATAATCAAGCTTAAATATATCCAAATCTTCTTCTTTGGTAAAATATTATAAAAGATTCCTGTTAATAAACCATATACTCCAAGTTCGATTGCCATACAAATTGCAGTTGGAAATAACGTTGGCATACCTAGTATTAATGATCTTAATAAAGGTGATACTAAACCAACTAGTAACCCCCACTTCCATCCACAAATAAATCCACATATTAAAATTGGTACATGCATAGGGCATAACATTGAGCCGATTTCTGGAATTTGGCCAGTTAAAAAAGGTAAGACAAAAGCAATTGCTATAAATAAAGATGCAAAAATCATATTATTTAACAGTCTATTTCTTTTCATAATTTACTCCTATTTGTTAATATTATATCAAAAAATGTATTTTTTTTATTATTATAGATAATTTTTTATATAGCATATGTTATACTAATAAAAAGGAGTAAAAAATGGATATTGTTAACATTAGTAAAGATGAGTTAATTGATATAACAATTAATTTAATAGATAAAAATTTACCCCTCGTTAGTAATCTAGCTAATTTATCTAAATTACTTTATGATTCATTTAGTGGTACAAATTGGTGTGGATTTTATATTTGTTATGAAAATAAAAATATTATGTATCTAGGCCCATTCCAAGGTCCAATTGCTTGCACAGAAATTCCATTTTCTAAGGGAGTTTGTGGAAAAGCCGTAACTAGTAAAAAATCAATATTGGTTCCTAACGTTCATAATTTTATCGGTCATATTGCTTGTTGTAGTTCTACTAATTCTGAAGTTGTTATTCCGATCATGAAAGGCTCAAAAGTTTTAGGTGTCATTGATCTTGATAGCAATAATTTTAATAACTATACTAATGATGATGTTCTCTTGCTCGAAAATATTGCTAATCTTATTTCAACGATATTTAATTAGGAGATTATTTTATGGAAAAAGTAAAAAAACAGTATGGCCTATGGACCGGCATCGCAATGGTTATAGGTATCGTTATTGGTTCAGGAGTATTCCTAAAAGCTGGTGGAGTACTTAAGTTATCTGGAGGAGATTTAAAAATATCACTTCTTGCATGGTTTATTGGTGGTATTATCATGGTAGCTTCTGGATTTTGTTTTGCGGTTTTCGCAACACGTATTAGAAGATACAATGGCGTAGTTGACTACGTTGAAGTATCAACAAATAAGAAACTTGGATATGGTTTAGCTTGGTTAATGACAACATTCTATTATCCAATTATTGCATCAGTTGTAGCTTTATTTGCAGGTTCTTATTTCTTTAAATTATTTGGTGCTAACATTGGTTTAACTGATTGGCAAAACTTTGTATTTGCATTTGTAATTTTAGCAATTACTGTCGCATTAAATTACTTATCACCAATGCTTTCTGCAAAATTTCAAGTTTCTGCAACAGTTATTAAGTTGATCCCTATTGCTGTTATCGCAATCGCAAGTTTATTTGCATCATTAATCGTTGGTAGTGATTTTGGTATCATCAATGCTTTCCAAAAACCTGCTGATGGAGGACTTGGTTTATTAGAAGTAAACTTTGGGGAAGCAGTTAAGAAAACAGCATTTGCTTATGAAGGTTGGGTATGCGCTACCGCTATTAATGCTGAATTAAAAGATTCAAAGAAAAACTTACCAAAGTCACTTGTCTTTGGAACAATTGCGATTTTAGTATTCTACTTGATTTATTACATCTCATTATCTGCTTTCTTGGGTAATGCTGGAACAATCATTCAAGATGCTAACGCGCCAATTGCTGTATTTGAAAAAATTATGGGTTCTTTTGGTAGTTCTTTATTCACTGTATTCATCATGATTTCATGTTTAGGTACAGTTAATGGTGTAGCTATTAGTTGTTGTAGAGGAATGTATACTATGTCTTGTAGAGGCCAAGGTATCTGCCCTGAAAAATTCTCTAAACTTGGTAAAAATCAAAGTGTATCTTTATTATCATGTTTATATGGTTTTGGTTGTATGTTACTAATGTTACTTGTTTGGTATCTTGCAATGCATGGAGTATGGATTTTTAAACATTTAGGAAGTATGGATGAAATTGTTTGTGCCATTATTTATGGTGTATATATTACTATGTATATCTACATTATCAAGAACTTTAAAGATTGTAACATCTTTACAAGATATGTTATGCCTATTATCGCAATCATCGGGTCTGTATTCTTTGTAATATGTGGTACAGGTTTATATCAATTAATTTTTTCTCATGATACTAGTAGTTTAATCGCATTCTTAGTATTTATGGGTTTATTTGTTCTATTAATGTTCCCTTGCATCTTCTTCTATAAAGAAGAAAACAGCATTAAATTATCTGATGATGAAGAAGAATAATATTTAAAAGGTTAGTTTATTTAATAAACTAACTTTTTTTATCTAAAAAACTTGTATAACAAAATTTATTTTGATATAATTAATTGAGTGTCCAATCTATGGATGCTACATTTTAAAAAAGGAGAAAGGGGATTAATTCTTATAATTAATTTATAGGGGAGATATGTATCCAATTAAAAACATTTACGATTGCTTCAAAAACTCTTTTGATGCCTTATATTCATCTTTAGAATGCAAAATAACTAGAAAAGAATATTATCAAGGAGCAAAAAAAATTCATAGGGGCATTTATTCACATTTTATATCTGTAAAATCTAATAAAAATAATATTCGTGGTAAATTCATAAAAAAACCTAACAAAAATTTCGACTATGAATATTTCTTCTGTAATGATCAATTATTAGGATATATTGCCTATCATGACAATGAACCAGGATTATACGGTATTATTAGACATTATGACAATTATGAGTTAACATTAGAATACACTTATATAAATGACTATCCTAGTCTGCTTAATTTTTCAATAAAAGAAACAATTAATAACTTATCAAATAAAGTTGTTTATTTTTCCACCATTCGACCATCAGATAATTATGTTGATTGTGTATCTATTTCTGTTGAAAAATACATTTATGAAAATAATCTACTAACTCATTCTTATTTTAAGAAATATATTGATAATTTAAAGACAGATCCTGTAATTAATAACCTATACAAATATAAGTTAACAGATAAAGGTAATTTGAAAATATACAAAACTATTGATTTAACAACAATTGATAGTTTATGCATATCAACAAGAGATTACATAAAAGATTTTTCTTCTGATATCGAACTTAAATACAATAAAATTCTAGATAAAGGTCTAAGTATTTTTAATAATTATACTGAATATTTTGAATCTTTTTTTGATGAACTATTCTCCAATAGTGTATCTATTAAATATGGTAAAGATACTGACTTACTATATAAATACCTAAGTCAAACAACTCTAATGACTAATATGTTATCAAATGATTATAATTTAGTAAAAGTACACTATAATAAAGATAATAAAGTCATTGGATATGAAGAACATAATGAATATTTATTTGATAATGATAATAACCTCTTTGGTAATAATTTCACATTTATTATGGAAGACATTGACAATATTAAATTAATCAGGTTTATTAACTATAATAATAAATGGCTAATAGATAGAATTCAAAATATGATTTTTCAAGGAAACTTATTAGTAAAATACGAGACTTACTCAATATTTAGTCTTATAGGCAAAGAAATCATCAATGAAACATTTAAATTTGATGAAAATAATCAAATATGTGGAATAGATATTGATTGTTTTGTTCGTAATTTTAGTTTTACATTTATAAAGAAAAAAATAAAATATTTAGATGATGATAATGTTATTAAACTAAAATGTATAAATGACTACTACTTATAAAAAAACTCTAACTAATTGTTAGAGTTTTTTTTATTCATTATCATTAATAATTTTATCTTTTAAAAGAGGATCAAAAACTTGATTTTTAATCATTTCTATTTCAAAATAATATGGTTCATAACTACGATCTTTCATAGTAGGACTATTAATATATGGAGTTTCTAATATTTTAGGAATATCATTAAATCTTTCATCGTTAATAAATTTCATTAATGTATCAAAACCAATGTATCCAAAACCAAAGTTTTCATGACGATCTTTATGAGTTCCACAAAGATTCTTTGAATCATTAACATGTAATACTTTTAAGTGTTCCAAACCAATAATTCGATCAAATTCTTTAATTACATCATCATAACAATTTACAATATCATAACCGGCATCATGGATATGGCATGTATCTAAACAAACACCGACTCTTGGATTATCAACTAGTTCAATAATTCTTTGGATTTGTTCAAATGTTCTTCCTACTTCTGTTCCTTTTCCGGCCATTGTTTCTAATGCAATTAATACATCTGTGTGTTCAGTTCTTTTTAAAATTTGTCTTATTCCACTTGCAATTCTTTCTACTGCATATTCAAATCCTGCTCCAACATGAGCTCCTGGATGCAATACCATTATTTTAAGTCCTGCAGCATGTACTAATAAAACTTCATTTGTTAAAAAGTCAATCGCATAATTAAACTTATTATCATCAATTTGTCCAAGATTTACAATATATGGAGCATGAACAATTACATCTTCTGGTAAAATATCATTTATCATTAATACTTGATGCATTTCTTTAATATTCATTGAATCAATTGGTTTTCGAAAGGTATTTTGTGGGGCTCCCATATAAACCATAAAACAATTTGCATTATAAGATACGGCTGTTTTTGCTGCACCTTCTAACATTGTAATACCATTGTTACTAACGTGACATCCTAGTTTCATTACTTTTTATTCTTCTTTCTATAAATATTTTCAATTCTTTCACGTTCAAGTTTTCGAATTTCTTTATTAATCTTTTCCATTCGTTTCTTTTTATAACCAGGTTTTACTTTTTTAGGCACAGGATGCTTTGCATGTATAGCATCCTTTTTTTCTTTCATCATTTTACTACCATTTGGTTTAGGTAGTTTTGTTGGAACTAATTCATTATTTACAATCTTTTTAAATTTAACATTTAGTCCCTTAGTTCTTAATACTTCAACATATTTTTCATCATCATAATCATATAACGCAATCGCATTACCTGTTGCATCATGTCTTGCGGTACGACCAGTTCTGTGAATATAGAATTCAATATCTTTCGGTAACTCAAAATTAATAACATGACTTACACCTTGCAGATCAATACCACGTGAGGCAATATCACTAGCTACAATATATTGATACTGCATATCTTGAATTCTTTTTAATGTTTGTCTTCTAGTTCTATCATCTAAATCACCATGAAGTGTCGCTACTTTAATATTATTAGCTGCTAAAGTTTTAATGAGCTCTAATACTTTTTCTTTAGTATTAACAAAAATTAATGCAAGATATGGTTGAATAACTTTTAATAATTCCATTAATACATTTTCTTTTTGTTTAGCTTTACATGGAATAAAAATATGTTCGATTGAAGATTTTGTTAATTCTTTTTCTTCTAAAATAATTTCTTCTGTTCCACTTAAATATTTATTAATAAAGTTTCTTAATCCTTTAGTAAGAGTTGCGGAAAACAACCAAAATTTTGGATTATCCACAATTACTCCTAAAACTTTATCAACTTCAATGATTTCTTTTTCTTCAAAAACCATATCAGCTTCATCAATTACTAAATCTTTTGCTGAATAGATTTTTAAAGCATTTTGAGTAATTGCTAAATCATGAATTCTTCCAATTGTTCCAATAACTACTTGTGGTTGAGAATTATTTAATCTTCTAATTTCATCTTCACGATTAGCACCACCAATATACAATCTAATATCAATATTAGCAAATTTACCTATTTGTGATGCAACATTAAATAATTGAGTAGCAAGTTCTCTAGTAGGTGCAATGATTACGGCTTGAACTACTTTTGCATCAACATCTAAACGATTAAATACTGGTAATAAGAAAGCATGGGTTTTACCTGTACCTGTAGCACTTTGAACAATAATATTGTTATTACTTTTTAATTGTTTAAAAACTTTTTCTTGTACACTAGTGGCTTTCACAAATCCTAATTCTTCTAGTGCATCCATAATATATTTCTTAAAATTTAATTCACTAAATAGCATTATGCCACTTCCTCTCCTAGTATACAATTATTAACTATTTTTACTAATTTGACATTTACAATTTTATTAGTTAAATCAATATCTCTATCTGGAATTTTAACTTCTAAATAGTTAGATGTATGACCATACCAATAACCATTTTTCTTTTGTTCAATTAAAACTTCCATATTAGTATTGATAAACTTTTGATAATATTTTAATTTAGATCTTTTTGCAAGTTCTTGTAACTTATGTGCTCTTTCTTTAATGACGATTGGATTCAAATGATTAGGCATACTATCAGCTAATGTATTAGGTCTTCTAGAATATGGGAAGATATGTAAATCAGCATATTCTAATTTTTCAATATTTTTATATGTTGTTTCAAATTCTTCTTCTGTTTCACCTACAAATCCTGCCAAACAATCAGCAGTAATTGCGATGTCTTTAAACATTGAACGAATCTTTTCTATCTTACTAAAATATTCATTCATTAAATATTTTCTGTTCATTCTAATTAATGTTTCATCACAACCAGACTGCAAAGGTATATGTAAATGATTTGCAATACGGTTTTCGTATTTCTTTAAAACACTTAATAATTCATCAGTAATTTCCATTAATTCAATTGACGATAATCTTAATCGATATAAATCTGGTACACTTACCATTATTGTTTCAATTAATTCAGCTAGTGTAATATCACCTAAATCTTTGCCATAAGTACCTGTATTAATCCCCGCAAGAACAATTTCTTTAACATCATTTGTATATACAAGTTCTAAGATATCTTTTAAGATAGATTCCATTGGTCTTGATTTAATTGGACCTCTAGAATATGGAATAGCACAATAACTACAGAAGTTTTCACAACCATCTTGAACTTTTACAAATCCTCTGGTATGAATATTTAATTCAGTTAAACATAAATCTTCAAATTTCTTGTATTCTTTTGAATCTGCTACTTTATTAATTGGTTTTTTGAATAACCAATATCTAATTACATAGTCATATATCTTTTTACGATTGTTCGTTCCGATTACAACATCTACACATCCCATATCTAGTAAACTTTGAGCATTTAATTGAGCATAACAACCCATAACAACCATGATAGCATTAGGATACATTCTTTTATATTGTCTTATTAGTTTTCTTGATTTTGAATCACTCATATTAGTAACAGTACATGTATTAATGATTACAACTTGAGGGTCTATTTCATCTATAACCCATCCTTTACTTTTCAAATCAAACACGACTGCTTCTGATTCATAAATATTTACCTTACATCCGAGAGTAGCAATAACAAATCTCATACTATTCACCTAACTCTCTTTCATAGCTAATTGCACTCATAATATATAATGGAGCTACTTCAGTTCTTAAGATTCTAGGTCCTAATGATATTGGAATCCAACCATTAAGTAATTCAATTTCACTCTTATCAATTCCTGCTTCTGGACCTACAAGAACTAAGATCTTTTTAATATTTACATCTTTAATAATCTTTTTAAATGTAACGCTATTACTATCCTCCACAGTAGATGCATATAAACAAGCATCATAACTATCCTTTAATTTTAAAAGTTCATTAAATAAAATCGGATTAACAACTTCTAATTCTTTAATGCGATGAGACTGTTCAGATGCTTCTTTAGCAATCTTTTGTAATCTTTCAGTTTGTTTTTGTTCTTTTTCTTTAATAATCTTCACAACAGATTTTTTCATTTGAACAGGAATATATTTAACAGCTCCAAGTTGTGTAATCTTTTGAATCGTATCTTCTTTCTTTTCACGACATACTAAACCATGAGCTATTGTTACTTCAATATCTAATTCTGGATTACTATCTAGTTCTTCAGTAAGCATAGCTGTTACTTGTTCTTCATTAATATCAGTAATTTTTCCAATATATGATTTTTCATTATCACAAAGATATATTAAATCATTAATTTTCATTCTCATTACTACACGAATATGATATGCATCATTACCACTTAAAACAACATTTTTACTTTGGTAATCAATTGTACTTTTATCAACAAAATATCTTTGCATATGACACCTCTTTTTTAAATATTTTATCATATTTTTATTTTTTTTGGTTCTATTATTGTAATTGAATTATTTTATCGTTATGAAAATGTTTTCATTAATTATTTTAATTTGTTAATATCTAAATTATTATATAATAAAATCAAAGAAAGGAAGTATAATTATGGCTAATGAAAGAATTAATAAATTTGGCATTAGTGAAACTAATGCTAAAGAAATATTAGAAATTGCTTTAGCAACTGGTGGTGACTTCGCCGAAGTTTATATGGACTCTACTTTAAATGAAACTATTAGAGCAATGTCAGGTAAAATTGACAATATTAGTTCTAGTAGAGTAAAAGGAGCTGCTGTACGTATTATCAAAGATGATATGGAAGTTAGTGCTTCTGTTACTGATTGTAGTGTTGAAAACTTAAAGAAGGTTGCGGCTAAGCTTGCTGAAAGTATTAATGGGGATAAGACAACTGAAGTTTTACCATTTGTTGAAAAGGAAGTAAAACAAGTTACTAAAACAATTACTCCAAGATATGATAACTATGACTTTGAAGTTGAAGCTATTAACAACGCTACAAAAGTAGTTGTTGAATATAGTTCTGAAATCGTTCAGGTTATGGTTTTAGTTTGGAAAAAAATCCAAGAAATGTTTGTTTTCGCAAGTGATGGTACTTGGCAAGGTGATACTAGAGATAATACTCGTTTTGTTGTTCAAGCAATCGCAAGTGATGGAAAAACAATGCAAAATGCCTCTTCTGGTTGGGGTATGAACCAAGGTATGGAAATGTTTGATAATATTGATATTGAAGCTATCGCAAGAGAAGCTGCACACGATGCAGTAGAAATGTTACATGCTGAAGATATGGTTGGTGGAGATATTCCTGTTGTTATCAACAATGGTTTTGGTGGAGTTATCTTACATGAAGCTTGTGTTCATGGTCTAGAAGCCACAAGTGTTGCAAAAGGTCAATCAGTATTCTGTGGTAAACTAGGTCAAAAAATTGCGAGTGATATCGTAAACGCAGTTGATACTGGGGTTGATGAAAACGAATGGGGTTCAATTAATGTTGATGATGAAGGTACTCCTTCACAAAGAACTGTTTTAATTGAAAATGGTATTTTAAAATCATACTTAGTTGATAAACGTAATTCAAGAATTATGAATCACCCTGTAACAGGTTCTTCTAGAAGAGAATCTTATAAAAACCAAACTACTTCAAGAATGCGTAACACTTATTTCTTAAATGGTACTTCTACTTTTGAAGAAATTATTGCTGCTACTAAATATGGTCTTTTTGCAAAGAGCATGGGTGGAGGATCAGTAAATCCAGCAACTGGTGAATTTAACTTTGCCGTTAATGTTGGTTACTTAATTGAAGATGGTAAAATTACAAGACCTGTAAAAGGTGCTACTCTTGTTGGTTCTGGTAAAGATGTTTTACTACGTATCGATATGATTGCAAATAACTTATCTTGTTCTCAAGGTATGTGTGGATCTTTAAGTGGTAGTATTCCAACTAACGTTGGTCAACCTACTATCAGAGTATCTAATATGACTGTTGGTGGAAAAGGAGGCAAAAACTAATGAATTATCAAAATATTATTGAAAAAGGACTTAGTCTTGGTCTTTCTGAAATCGAACTTTATGAAAGTAGTTCTGTTTCTAACAAAATCACTCTTTTCCAAGGTAAAGTAAATACTTACACTTTAAACAATACTAAATCATTATCAATGAGAGGTAAATATAATGGTCAAATGGGCTATGCTAGTACTGAATCATTTGATGAAGAAGGTATTAACCAATGTTTAGAAACATTAATTCAAAATGCTAAATACTTATCTTCTACTGATGTAGACTATATGTTTGATGGTAATGCTGAATATGTAAAAGTAGAAAACCCTGTAGCTGATTATGAAGAAGTAAGTTTTGAAGAAAAAGTCAACTTCTTATCTAAATTGGAATCTCGTTTAGTTAACTTTGATAAACGTATTGTCAATGTTGAATTAACTTATATGGAAAGAGCATCAAAAACTCGTTTAATTAATTCTCATGGCATTAATTTAGCAAAAGAATATTCTTATATGGTATTCTATGCTGAAGCATTAGCTGTTGATGGTGACCAAAGTGCTGCAAAATTTGAAGCTGATGTTAATACTAAATTCTCTGAATTAGATGCAGATAAAGTATTTAATAAATTAACTGAAAATGTTATTAATAGTTTAGGTGCAGGATTTGTTCAATCTGGAAAATATCCTGTTGTTTTATCAAGAGATGTTGCATCAAGTATCGTTAGTGCTTTCTCATCAGTTTTTTCTGGTGAATCTGCAATGCGTAAAATGTCTATTTTAGTAGACAAAGTAAACCAACAAGTATTTGGAGAAAACATCACAATTATTAATGATCCATTTACTGATAAAGCTTTATTCAAAGAATCATTCGATGATGAAGGTGTTCCTTGTCAAACTATTGAAGTAGTTAAAAATGGGGTATTCACAGGATTCTTCCATAATCTTCGTTCTGCAAACTTCTTTAAACAATCTCCTACTGGAAATGGTTTTAGACGTGGTGCAAGCACAAGTGTTTCACCTGTTAACCTACATGTTCAAGAAGGTAATCAAACAGAAGATGAAATTATTGCGACTATTGAAAATGGTATTTATATCACTGAAGTAAATGGCTTACATGCTGGTCTTAATCCAATTTCTGGTAACTTTAACGTTCAAAGTTCTGGTTATTTAATTGAAAATGGTAAAAAGACTAAACCTGTAACATTATTTGTACTATCTAGTAACTTCTATGAAATGTTAAATAATGTTGAAGCTATCGCAAACAATACTGAACCTAACTTTGATGGAATTGCATCTCCTAGTTTAAAAATTAAAGAAGTTCAAATTTCAGGTAAATAATAATAAAAGCTATGACTAATGATTTGATCATTTTCATAGCTTTTTTATTACAAATATTTAATTTTTTGTTATAATATTTATTGGTGATAATATGAAAAACTTAAGAATTCATTTTTTAAATACAATTTGGAGTGATGCAATCCTCTTAGAATCCGATAATCATTACGCTATGGTTGATACTGGTAGTAGTTTTTATTATCCAATGGTTAGTAAACATTTAAATGACTTTAAAATAAAAAAACTTGATTTTATTTTATTAACACATTTTCATAATGACCATTATGGTAATGTTAGTAAAATAATTAATGATTATAATGTTTCTAAATTATATTTAAAAAGATACTATGGACTAGATGGTACAACATCAAGTGGTTATTCTTCAAATGAAGAATATATTGAAAATGAGTTTAAAAACTATTATGAAATATTAGAATCAGCTAAAAAGAATAATACTGAAGTTGTTTTTATTGATGAATTTGGAAGTGACTATTTAGAAATTAATTTAAATAATATAACACTAGAACTATATGATGTTCATAATCAATTAAATAATATGTATACTGATATTTCAAGTCCATTTTACCAAGTAAAAAGATTTAATGAAAACTTTAACTGTTTAGGAATCTTTATTAAACTAAATCAGTTTAATATCTTTTTAGGTGCTGATGTAACATGTTCTAGTACGGATATTGTAGAATTAAAAGAATTATCCATTAAAATGATCAATAAGATTTATCAAAAACACAATATTGATTATATTGACATTTATAAATCATGTCATCATGGTGGTGGGGGAACAAATACTCTTCCTCTTTGTAAACTTTTAAAACCAAAATATACTATTATTACAAATACTGCTAGATGGCTAGATACTTATGATACTTTTTCTAATTTAAAAGAAGCAAGTCCTAACTCAAAGATTTTAGTTACTGACTATCAAAAGTTTATTTTTAATATTAGTGATACTATTACTTATCAAGAAATCAAAGAAGAATCACTATTTATTACTTTAAAGAAAGATTAAAAAACACTGGAATAATTCCAGTGTTTTTATTATTTCTTTGTGAAAAACTTTTTAAACTTTTCAAATATTGAGCTTGATGCTGTTTCATTAGTTTTACTTAATTTTTCAAATAAATCTTTTTGTTCTCCTGATAATTTAGTTGGTGTAATAACTTTTACCGTAACATATTGGTTACCACTTCTACCACTTGTTTGATTTTGAATACCACGTCCAGCCATCTTGAATTTTGTACCTGTTTGAGTACCGGCAGGAATCTTTAAAGCAACCTTACCATTTAAAGTTTCAACTTCCATAGTACATCCAAGAGCAACTTGGCTAAACGTTACTGGTAATTCAATATAAATATCATTACCATCTCTTACAAAGAATTCATGTTCTTTTACTCTAATATTAATGAATAGATCACCATTAGGTCCACCGTTAATACCAGCTTCACCTTGACCAGATAATCTTAATGTTTGTTCATCATCAATACCAGCAGGAACATTTACACTAATTCTAGCCTCTCTTCTGATTTTACCTTCGCCATGACATTCTGTACAGTGTTTTAGAATCTTCTTTCCTTTACCACGACATTCAGGACAAGTAGATTGTGTTTGAATACGTCCTAAAATAGTATTTTGTTCAACAACTACAGTTCCTGTTCCATGACATCTTGAACATGTTTGAACATCATTTTTAGATTGTGCACCACTTCCACCACATTTAGAGCAAGTTTCATAGCGATTAACCACAATTTCTTTTTTCACCCCAAATGCTGCTTCTTCAAAAGTTAAAGTGATGTTAGTTCTTAAATCATGCCCTTTTTGTGGAGCATTAGGGCTTCTTCTAGATTGTCTTCCTCCACCAAAGAATGAAGAGAAGATATCTTCAAAACCTCCGAAACCACTAAATCCTGCACCACCTTGACCAAAAGGATTACCCTCTTCTGAACCAAATTGATCATAGTTACTTCTTTTTTCAGGATCACTTAAACAGTCATATGCTTTTTGAACTTCTTTAAATTTTTCTTCCGCATTAGGTTCTGTGCTTATATCAGGATGATATTTTTTGGCTAAAGTTCTGTACGCTTTTTTAATTTCGTCTTCTGTAGCATCTTTTTTTATTCCTAATATTTCATAATAGTCTCTTTCAGCCATAAAAAGCCTCCTGTTATATTATATTCATTTACTTATTATTTAATATCTTCGTAATCGGCATTTACTGTATTATCATCAGTTTGTGTGCCTTCTGTTTGACCAGCTTGAGCTTGTTGTTCTCTTTGAACTTTTTCATAAGCTTTAATTGCAATTGATTGAGCAGCTTTTTCAAGTTCAGATTTAGCAGTCTTGATTGCTTCAATATCACTACCTTGTAAAGCTTCTTCTAATTTTTTACTTGCAGCTTCAACTTGTGCTTTTTCATCTTCAGTAACTTCAGCGCCCAAATCTTCAATTGATTTTTTCGCACTAAACATTAATTGATCACATTCATTACGTAAGTCAGCTTCTTCTTTACGTTTTTTATCAGCTTCCGCATTATCTTCTGCTTCTTTTACCATTCTTTCAATTTCTTCTTCACTTAAACCATTATTATCATTAATTGTAATAGTTTGTGATTTACCAGTACCTAAATCTTTAGCACTAACGTGAACAATACCGTTTGCATCAATATCAAATTTAACTTCGATTTGTGGAACACCACGAGGAGCAGCAGGAATTCCTGTTAATTGGAAACGACCTAATGTCTTATTATCATTAGCCATTGGTCTTTCACCTTGTAATACATGGATTTCAACACCTGGTTGATTATCTACAGCTGTAGAGAAAATTTGAGATTTAGATGTAGGAATTGTAGTATTTCTTTCAATAAGTCTTGTGCATACTCCACCTAAAGTTTCAATACCAAGTGATAATGGTGTAACGTCTAATAATAATACATCTTTAACGTCCCCTGCTAATACACCACCTTGAATAGCAGCACCCATAGCAACTACTTCATCAGGGTTAATACTTCTATTTGGTTCTTTACCTAATTCTTTACGAACTAATTCTTGAACAGCTGGAATTCTAGATGATCCACCAACTAATAATACTTGGTCTAAATCACTAGCTGATAATTTTGCATCTCTTAAAGCTTGACGAACAGCTTGAACAGTAGATTCAACAAGACTTCTTGTTAATTCATCAAATTTAGCTCTAGTTAAACTTGTTTGTAGGTGAACTGGTTCACCAGTTGCACTCATACCAATAAATGGTAAGTTAATATCTGTTTTTGTAACACCACTTAATTCTTTTTTAGCTTTTTCTGCAGCTTCTCTTACACGGTAAGCAGATGATCTAACTTTAGATAGATCAACACCAGTAGCAACAAAGAATTCATCCATTAAATGTTTCGCAACAATATTATCGAAATCATCACCACCTAAATGGTTGTTACCTGCAGTTGATAATACTTCAAATGTACCATCCGCAAGTTGTAGGATAGATACGTCAAATGTACCTCCACCTAAGTCATATACTAAAATAGTTTGTTCTTTATCTTTTTTGTCTAAACCATATGCTAAAGCTGCAGCTGTTGGTTCATTGATAATACGTTTAACTTCTAAACCAGCAATTTTACCAGCATCTTT
>JAFQRV010000017.1 GCA_017409905.1 Bacilli bacterium | reverse complement strand
TCATTACCCTTTTTAGGTGGGAATACCTCAAATGATAATGTTCTTTTTGTTTCTAATATCTTATCTATTTTCATTTTCTAATACCTCTAAATACTTTTTAGCATAATACTTAGCCATATCTAAATTTAAATCTAAATAATTACCACATTCAATGGCACTAGCACCTGGTATAGCACCTTCATATGAAGTAATGAACTTCATACAGTCTATAACTTTATTTAGATAATCCTTACTTGTTTTGTTTCCCTTAACGATTAAGTAAAAGCCTGTTCTACAGCCCATAGGTCCAAAATACATGGTATCATTTGGATATTTATTTCTGAAATATGTAGCACCAAGATGCTCAATAGTATGACATACTGATGTATCCATAACAGGCTCAAAATTTGGTCTTGTTACTCTTAAATCAAATGTTGTAAAGGTAAAATTATCCATAGTATCTACTCTTGATACATATAAGCCTGGAAGTAGCTTTAAATGATCAACTGTGAAGCTTGTTATTTTTTCCATACTATCACGTATAATTAATTTAGTAATAATTAAAAACTAAACTAACTATTACTCCTTTCTTATAATTTAATAGATTATATCATCCATCTATTAGGGATGTTATAATATAAATGCACTGTGGATCTTTACCTGTACAACTAAGGCTAACTGAATATTTAGACCTTTTGGGAGTGATTATTACCACAGTCTTTTTTCTAATTTTAATCAGGTTAATTAAGGCTCATGTGAGACCTTTTATGATGAACGTGACTAATTGATTGAAGAACATCCTGTGGATTAGAACAGTGCACAAATAAATATTCATTTTAGGAGGTGTCAGAATTGACATATTTCGTAGGCATCGATATTGCCAAATTCAAACACGACTGCTTCATTGCCGGTGAGAACGGTTGTGTAATAAAAGATTCTTTCTCTTTTAAAAATGATAAGGATGGATTCCAAGTCCTTCTATCTATCCTTAAAAGCTTAAAGCCTAAAGGACAAATAAAAATAGGGTTCGAATCTACTGGACATTATCATTTCAACCTTAAGCTCTTCCTAGAAGCTAATGGTTTTGATTATGTTGAGTTTAATCCTCTTTTAGTTCACAAGTTTGCCACCACACAGACTTTAAGAAGAACTAAAACAGATAAGAAAGATTCAAAACTCATAACCAAATATTTAATGACTATAGATTACAAACCCTATGTGAATTCATTTTATCATATTAATAATCTAAAGTCATTATGTAGATTAAGAGAAACTTTAATTACTGATAGAACTAGATTCTTAAATCAGATAACTAGTTATTTAGATCAAATTTTCCCTGAATTTAAACCATTATTTGATAATGGATTAAATAAATCTGCATTTTATCTTTTAACTCACTATATGACACCTAAAAAGATGTCTAAGCTAGATTCTAACAAATATAGTAAGATGAAAGCTGAATTAAAACATCCTATTTCTTATCAAAAGATATGTCAAATTAAAGAAGCTGCAGTTAATACTATTGGTTATTCTTCTGAAGCTTTAGAATATGCATTAAAAACTTCTTTAAATAGTTATCTTTTCCTTGATAATCAAATTGAACAATTAGAATCTAAAATCGAAGAAATATATCTTTCTTTAGATTATAAAATTCATACCATTAAAGGTATAGGAATTTTATCAGCTGCTGGTATAGCAGGTGAATTAGGGAATTTAAACAAGTTCTTAACTCGTAATCAAATTCTAGCCTATGCAGGTTTAGAACCTAGTAAAAACGAATCTGGCGAATTTGATGGTTCAGGTAAAATGGTCAAGCATGGTTCATCGTATTTAAGACAATATCTAATGAATTGTGCTGAAACATTTTATGTTCATAATCCTGTAATTTCTGACTTCTATTGGAAGAAAAGAAATGAGGGAAAACATCACAATGTAGCCTTATCTCATGTTGCCAGAAAACTTGTTAATACTATATTCACTTTAGAAAAACATAAAGTTGATTTTGATTCTAATCTTTTAAAATAAATATACGGCGATATTTATTTT
>JAFQRV010000016.1 GCA_017409905.1 Bacilli bacterium | reverse complement strand
CAGTCTTACTTACATTTCCATCAACACTTGGTGCTGCATCACCATTTACCATACCTGTTACAGTATAAGCAATTGTATGAGCAGAGCCATCATATGTGAATGTATTATTTGTAACATTAATTACAACTGTTGCTTTTTCAACAACAACACTTAATGTATGAGTTGAAGGAGCATAGTTAGTATCATTTGGAGTAAATGTTGCTTGGAAGCTATTAGTTCCAGCATTTCCAACAGTTCCTGTTTGATCCCAACTCCATACACCATCTTTATTACTTGCATCATTAGTTAAAGTAACACTACTTAATTGATCACCATAAGTAGCTGTTAAACCACTTGGATTTACACTTGGTGTATAATTGCCAACTTCTACTACTAAATTTGTAGATAAAGGTGTAGCAGTATAGTTTTTAGAATTAATACTAATAGTTGTATTTGTTGTACCTACAATTGTTCTTGTTACTATACCATTAACTGTAACTAAAGATGTAATATCTGTTTCACCATCCATTACTTTTACAACAATAGCATGTTCGCTTTCATCATAACTAAATCTAAATTGATCAATTATAATTTCAACAGTCTTTTGAACTACTTTAACAGAAATTGTAGTCTTAGTTTCTTTATAGTTTTTATCAGTAGGCGTGAAAATAATTTCAAATGTGTGTGTTCCAACATCCCCAACAAGAGTTGATGGATCATCTTTCCAATTCCAAGTACCATGCTCGCTTGTAGGTAATGTAATGCTGTCTAATGTATCACCATATATAGCACTAAGGGCTTCATGTTCTTTAGATTCTTCAATTTGTTCAATAACTAAATTAGTTGAAATACTTCCATAATAATTGTTATTATCAATTACTAATGTAGTATTATATGTTCCCGCATTAACTTGACTAACATTTCCATCAACACTTGGTACTGCATCACCATTTACCATACCTGTTACCGTATAAGCAATTGTATGAGCAGAGCCATCATATGCGAATCTATTATTTGTAACATTAATTGTAAGTTCTTTCTTTTCAACTTTTACTGATAATGAAACTGTAATAGGTAAGTAGTTTGTATTTTTTGGAGTAAATGTTGCTTGGAAGCTATTTGTTCCAGCATTTCCAACTGTTCCTGTTTGATTCCAACTCCAAGTACCTTCAATATTTGAACTATCATTTGTTAAAATAACACTACTTAATAAATCACCATATATAGCTGTTAAATTACTTGGTGAAACAACGTCAGGACAGTTTTCATTTGCGATAGTTAAAGCAACCTTAACCGCATCAGCAATGTAATTCATTTCATCTAATTCTAATGTTGTATTTGTAGTTCCTACATTTGTTCTAGTAACATTACCGATTACTGTTACAGATGTAGTAATATCTGTTTCGACATCCATAACTTTATATAAAATTGTTTGAGCTTTTTCATTGTAAATAAATGAAGATTGTTCAATTACGATAGTTACTTTCTTAGGACTTACTACTACTTCAACAAAAGCATCACAATTTTTATAATTTACATTTGTTGAATTAAAATTAGCCTTAAATGTATGAGTACCTTTAGTACCAACTTCTTTAGAATCACCATCTTCCCAAGTCCATTCACCAAATTCACTTACAGGTAATACAAGACTTCCTAAAGTATCTCCGTATGTTGCAACAAATTTAATTGGTTTATTAGATACTTCTATCGGATTAATTTTTAAATATGATGATAAAGTTGCTGTATAAGTATCACTACTAAATTCTAATGTTGTATTATATGTTCCTGCTTCAGTTTCAACTGGATTATTTAATAATTCGCCACTAGATGTAATATCTTTTGTTCCATCCATTACTTTGTATGAAATAGTTTTTTCACTACTATCATAATCAAATTCATTTTTGATGATTTCGATAGAAACCTTTTTCTTTGAAACATTAATTGTAAATTGTCCAGTAACTTGTTTATAGTTAAGATCTGGATTACCATTTTCATCTGTTTTTGTATAAGTTGCAGAGAACATTTGTCCATCGCCAACCATATCTAATATTGTTAACGAGTCATTCCATGCATAACCTTTATCTAGTCCAATAGTCGAAATAGCTGTACCCCATTCAACATTAAATACTTTAGTAAAGTCAGTTTCTGGAGTAGCCTCTTGTATTTCTAAGTTTAATTTATAATTTGCTTGATAATTATCATCAACTAAATTTAATTCTATTGCATTAACGCTAACATTTGTATATTCGTTATTTCCTTGAATTTTGTCTACTAAATATTTATATTGTTCATCACCATTTTCTAATAAAAATTCAACTTTGTGTGGATTACCATCATAGATATATTCATTTTCTAAAATTGTAATAGTTAAGATTTTCTTTTCAACTGTAATGACATGTTCCACTTCTTGAGTTACATAATTTTTCGAATTTGGTTCAAACACTAAGTAAGTTTTAAATTCACCAGCATTACTAATGATTCCTTCGTCGCCTTCAGTTGTTTTCCAACTCCATGTACCATAAGGGTTTTCATTGATAAGTGGGATATTCTTTAATTCATCTAAATAATAAATTGGGCCTTCATAATCGTATCTTATAGATTCTGATAAAGATTTAATTTCTTCTTCAGAGAATAATTCTACTGGATTTACCGTAAGTGTACCTTTTACAATATTAATATCTAAGTTCTCGTTATTAACTTTTACTGTTAATTCATAAGTTCCTACATTTCCAACATCAGGAATTATTTTTTCAATTGTTAACTTTGATTCATCAATGCCTGTTACTGTATATGTTATTTCAGGTATTTCAGCACCAAAAGACATAGTCTTATTATGTACTTCGATAGTTATTTGTTCTGGTTTAATAATTTCGAATTCACCAGTTACACTACCTTCATAATTTGGATCATCTATTTTTAAGAAGAATGTGTATACACCAACTTCAGTATGAGTTCCACCCATATATGTAACATTTAGATTTTCAACATCTAATGTATATGTAGGTTTATGAGGTTGTCCATCATAAGTAAATAAAGTAACTAAATTTTTAAATTCTATTTCTTTTTTAGAAACAGTGATAGATACTTCATCTTCAATTGGTTGAAGTTCAGTATTTGTAGGAATAAATTTAACTTTAAATTTATTTACCCCAATGTTTCCAACAGTATTAGTTACTTCATCAACAAATTCCCATTTACCATAGTCATTACTAGGAAGTGTTATACTGCTTAATAAGTCAGAGTATTCTGCCTCATATGCATATAGTGTTGGCACTTCTTTAGGTTTATCAGTAAATTGAGCTTCAATAACTAAATTATTTGCAAGGGCGCTAGGAACTTCTGGTAACCAGCCAGTAAATTCATGTAAAGCCTTTTTAGGAGTTTCAGGTATTTTAATCTCAGACGCGTTAGATACGTATTGAGAACTTACAACTGTACCATCAACAATAAACTGAACTTTATATTTAACAACAAAATCAATAGTATAAGTTTCATCGTCATATTTAATTACAAGATGCTTTTGTCCTACACTAGATGTGCTGTCACAACTAACAACCATCTCTTTTGTTACATTAATCTTAGTCTTCTTATTATTTTTGACGATATTAATAACAATATCTGAATAGTCTACTTCCTGATTATATTCTACTAAAGGCATGTCAAAACCTTCCACAGAGTGGAATGAGTTTGAATCTATAGTAACCTCAGGTTTCTTTTGACCTAGTATTAGGAATAATACTAATCCCAATAATACTAAAAGAATTCCTCCTGTTATTAATATCTTACGTAACGATACAGTTTTTTTCATACTGAATCCTCCATTTTCTATTTATTTATTTTATTTATTTTTTAAAAACAAAGTCGTAAGCATTTCCTGAAGCTAAAGTATTTGCATGATATTCTGGTGTATATTTTGGTTCTCTTCCATCACAAAGTAAGAAATAGAATGATTCAGAACCAGCAGCCCATTTTAAATAACTACTGTCAACATCATCTAAACTAATTGTATATGGGTTTAAAGATCCAAATTGTTTTGTTGTTCTATCTTCAAAACAACAATAATTCAAACCTCCACCAAAGAATGCAATACCTCCATGTACAAAATCTTTACCATCAGTTGTTTTGTACATAACATCTTTAAATTCAGGTTTTTTAACTAATGCTTTAACCATTGCTGAAACATCAAATTTTAATTTATTAAATACATGGTCCTCATTAGGAGTAGGAAATGAAATATCAATTAGTGTACTACTATCAACTAGATCGATATTTTTCCAGTCATATATTCTAACTTCACCTTCAAATGTTAGCTTAGCACCATAACTTGTTTTTGCTAAGTTAAGCCAACAGTTGAATAGGCTGGCAAATCTGCCTAAAACAGCTTTTTCTTCTTCTACAAATGCTGGACCATTAGCCAACATTTTTCCCGCAAAGTGGGAATCCATTCCGATTGAAAAAATACCACAATCTTTAAATGCACAATTCTTTACATTAACAAATGTTTTTACATATGCATTATCATATTCTGTTTTTTCACTATCGGAATATTTAGTGTATTGTTTTTGTGCAGGGAATCCAATATTTTTACCATCAATAGTAGGAGATGTTTGTTCATATGTTCCTTTAACAAATGCATTGCTACCCATTCTGATAATAAATTCTCTTGCACCACTTAATATTGAATTATTAATATTAACATTAATTACTTTATTTGGATCAGTAGCATCACCAAAGATACGCATTATCATACGACCATTCATGATTCTACAGAAGTTGAATTCTACGTCATCGCCTAATACTTCTACAACTGTTCCAACATAAGTTAAATCAGTTAAATCATAAGTTCCTTCAGGACCAGCTTTTAAATTACAACCTTTTAATTGTAAATTGTTAACTGTTACGCCCTCATATACTGCAAAAATAATGTTATCTTGTCCCTTTACACTTACAGCAGATAAATCACTATCTGTTATTCCAACGAAGTTTAATGGACCTTTAAATAATGCATCGCTTAGTAGTGAATCAGAACCATCTAGTTTATAAGTAATGTTATGTGCATTAACTACATTACCATTACCATATACATCTTTTTTGAAAGAGATTAATTTTTTAACATAAGCTTCGTTTGTTTTTCCAGTGTTTTTAAAATATGTATCATCATATGTTGTATACATAGTTTCATATGTTTCTTCAACACTCATTGGAGTTCCATCTCTTTTTAAACCAAAATCAGTTATATCTTTTTGAATTATAATTGGATTATCAGTTTTACTAGCAAGTAATAAATCTTCATAGCAGTAAACATTTATACCATTTCCTACACATCTAATTGTAAACTTAGGAGTTTCATAACTAAATTCTTTATATGAGTAAACTACTGATAAATCAACATTACCAGTAAATTCTGTATCAACAACTGTAATTTTTCCATCAGTAACTGTTACAGCTGGATTACTTGATTTCCAAGATAAATTTTCTAAGAAACCTTCTCCTGCAGTTTCTTCTTTTCCATAAGAGAAATGGAAACTATATTCATTACCATACTTTTCAATACCACCAATAGTGAAGATATTTTCATCACCATATGTATTTGCAATTTCTTGAATGATTAAAACCGATGGTTTAATAACAATATCAATACTTGCAGTTTGTTTAGAGTTTTCTACACCGACTAAACTTGCTTCTAATGTAATTGTTGTTACACCAGCTTTTAAAGTTTCAATAACTAAAATGCCATTCATTAATTGAGCATTTAAATTATTATTGCTTACTGATATGTTATAAGTTACATTTGCATCTTCTGGAGTAATTTCAAAAGGAATAAATGTTGTAGTTTCTAAATCTATACTTTGAACTTCTTTACCAATAAATGAAATTTCAATATTGTCGATTTTATTAATAATACATTCTTCTGTAATTTCAAGACCATTTTCTCCAACAAATTTGACTTCGACAACAACACTACCAATAAATGTTTCATTAAATTCATAAGTCAATATAACTTTAGAATCAATTTCTTCACCTAGAGTAATTTTAATAATTTCGTCGCTTACTAGATTACCTAGTTTATCTGTTACTTTTGTACTTAAAGTGTACTTTTCTGCAGTTTCAATAGAAAGATTAATTTGTCCAGTGTTGGATGAAGTTTTTACTTCGTTTGCACTAAGATCTAAAGCGTCTTTATTTAAAACACTAATTGAAACTGTATCTTTAATTTCAGGGTTTGCTAGTGATGTAACAATAATATCTGCAACACCTTTGCTAATACCTGTTACAAATCCATTTTTATCTACTGACAATACTGATGAGTCACTAGATTGGTATGATACTAATTGATTTGATGCATTAGATGGTGTAAAAACATTTGTAATATAAGTTTTTTCACCAACATAAATTGTATTCTTTTCAGCAACACTTTGTAATTCATGGATTTCTTTAGATTCAACAACAATTATAAAGCTGTCTTTAAATCCACCATCAGCTGTTGAAATATATACTTTTGCCATACCCATTGAAACTGGAGTAATTACATTTGTATTAGGATCAAATGTAAATTCAGCTTTTAATTCTTCTCCTATTGCTTCATATGAGAATGATACATTTTGATTACTTGCATTAGTTGGATAAATAGTATATTCAACTTTGTAAGTTTCATCTTTATCTAAATCTAAATAAACAATATCATCTGATATTATTTCAATACCAGATACTGGTACATCAATTGCCAAACTAACAGTGTTTGTTGTAGTAAATAAACAAATCATTATAATTAATGGCAATGATAAAACTAATAATAATATTTTTTTCGTCATAATTAAGACCTCTTACATGACTAACTCATTGAATTTCTTTTCTAGTTTAAATTTACAGTAGAAGAAACTACATATAAAGAAAACTAAACACATTAATACTGGGAATAAATATACTAGTACTTTTAATAATGCTCCATCAGTAATTTTTGCGGTTGCAAAAACGGAGAACACTATTGTGCCAATACCTACAAGTATTGACATTAATAAGCCAATTGATATGACTTTAGCGATTGTTTTACTTGATTCTTTTTCTATTTCATCAGGGCTTGCAGAAACTTTAGCATGATTTAAATCTAATTTTGTCGCAATAAATATTTGACCCAATGAGAAAATAACACCTAAAATAATACATACTAAACCTTCAATAAAGATTAATTCAGTAGCAATAATTAATAATATTCCTGAAAGAATAACTGCAGCTGAACTTACAACAGAACAAAAAATTACTTTAGATAATACTATATTAGTTGCTTTGATAGGCATGGCTTTTGTTTTTAAAATACTTAATCCATCTCTACTAATATTTGTAGAACAGAATGTGTTTGTTAAAACACTGAAGATTAAAATAATTAAAACACTTAATGAGAATTCTATTTTTAAACCTAATGTATTAATAATCAAAGATTGAAATAATGTAAAACAAGAATAAACCATTACTGGCATTGAACATGCAATCGCAAAGTAACTAAATACATGTGCTGGTTCTCTAAATACCATAATAAATTCTTTCTTTAAGAAAGCTACAATTGGACTTGATACTTCGAATTTTTCTTTTGGTTTATTGTTAATAACTCTATCATCATTTTTGTAGAGAGTGATGTAGAATAAATTCTTAGTAATGATATATGTTACTAAAATATTAATTATAGTAACAACAATAACAATTAAATAAGCAATTAAGTTATCTTTACCGATTAAAATAGATGCTAATGAATTAGCCGGATATGAAAACTTATAAATGCTTTGTACAGTTATAATAAATTTCTCGTTAAATAAGAATTTAATATTACCTGTCTCTAATAATTTTTGAACAATTTCTAATAATTCTGAATAAAGTAAAAACGCACCTATTAAAGTAAGAGTAAATATAATAAACACGATTAAATATTTATTCTTTAAAAAATCTATTATTTTGATATAAGGGATTAAAATTAAACTAGATATTAAGAATGGTACCATCGGTAAAAATAACCATACAACAATTGTCTTTAGCCAGAAAGTCCAAACTAAACCTTCTAAAGATATAAAGAAAATTACATTTACTGGAACTATTAAGAAGAAAGCAGTAATATAGTTCATAATAAGTAAAACTACTAACTTACTTAAGAAAATTGTTTGAGGTTTGATTGGTAGTCTCAAGAATATTGCTTTATCTTTCTTTTGTGATAAAACCTTGCGCATTCTTTCAACCCCAAGTGCACTCATCGCAATTATTATCAATGCATAAAAAATATTTAATAATTCTAAAGCTCTTTGGGGAGCATCAGTAATTTTATCTATTTTTACATCAACATAATTCCCAACAACTTGTGCAATTAAAAAGACAAATACTACGATAATTAGTAATGAAATTAAAAATGATGTAAGTAATCCTACAAAGTCAAAATTCTTTTTCTTTTTAAAAGAAAATTGCATTTTTAATTCATACTTTAATAATGTTAAAAAATCTCTCATATTAAACTTTGGCCACTTTCTTAGTAATTGATAAGAAGTATTCTTCTAAATTTTTATTTGTCTTTTTAAATTCGTGAATATTAATTTCTTCTAAAATCTTTCCTTGGTCAATGATATATGCTCTATCACATAGCTTTTCTACCACATCTAGATTATGAGATGAGAATAATACTAAGTTACCTGCTGCACTATGCTTTTTAAAGAATTCTTTTACTTGATTAGAAGTATATGGATCTAACCCTACCATTGGTTCGTCTAAAATAAATACTTTTGGATTATGAATTAAAGCACCCATAATAGAAATCTTTTGTTTCATACCATGTGAATATGAAGAAATTGGATTATAAATGGAGCCACCTAATTGGAATAATTCTTGGAACATTTCAACTCTTTTCATTCTATCTTCTTTGCTTACTTTATAAACATCAGCCATAAAGTTAATAAATTCCATACCAGTCATCTTTTCAAATAAAGTAAATTCATCTGAAACATAACCAAAATTCTTTTTAACTTCGATTGCTTCTTCTTTCATGTTATGACCACATAATTCGATAACACCTTCTTCATAAGGGTGCATTCCAGTAATACATTTGATTGTTGTAGATTTACCAGCACCATTATGACCAAGTAGTCCTATGATTTCTCCTTCATTTCCGATGATGTTAATATTCTCTATTGCATAATTAGCTTTTTGAGAATATTTCTTACATAATTTTTCCACTTTTAATAACATGTTTTTCCTCCTATTGGCTTGATAATTACATTGAAACTAGCCATAATAATTCAACTTATTATATCATAATTTGATAAATTAATTGTTTATTTGCGTAAAACTGGTTTTATTTTGCACAAAATTATTATAATTTTTTTAATTTATTTTTTTAACAAACTAAAAAATATTTCTATTTGATAAATGAAATTTTCCTATTCGAATAAATATTCTTACTTCATAAATAAAAAAGGAGCCACTATTTAATATATAGTAAATAGTGACCTAAAATATAATATTATTGTATACAATTTAATAATAATGTGGTATAATATATTTGGGTGATAAATATGAAGATTGCAATTTGTGATGATTCAAAAATTGATCTACAATATGTTTCAAATTTAGTTGAAGAGTTCTTCAAATCTAAACAGTCAACTGTTAAAATTGATAAATTTCTTAATCCAAGAATTCTACTAAATAAGTTAACTGAAGATGATAATCAACTATACGATTTATTTATATTAGATATAGTTATGTCTCAAAACGGTATCTCTGTAGCTCAAAGAATTAACAAGTTATTTCCAAATGCGGTTATTGTATTTCAAAGTACTTCTAGAGATTTTGCGGTTGAAGCATTTCGTGTAAGAGCTTTTGATTACATCTTAAAACCATTAAATAGATTACAAATTTTTGATTGTCTTAATAGAGTATATGAAAAGTTCTCTCCTAGTAATAAAAGTATTATTCAAATTAAAGACAGTGAATTATATTTAACTACTATTGTTATTCAAGATATTGCGTATATAGAATCATATAATAGAAGATTAATTTTTCACATGAACGACGGAAGATCAATTTATTCAACCACATTAAGAAATAAATTTTTAGATAGTATTCCTTTTGATTTAGAAGCTAATAACTTTGTTGCCTGTCATGCTTCATTTGTAGTAAATATGAATCAAGTAAAATCTATTTCTAATAATTCATTTATTTTGTTTAATAGTAGATCAATTCCAATTTCTAAAAGATCTTATCCAACTATTAAGAAAATGTACATCGACTACTTAGTAGGTAACGAACATGAGTGATAAGTTATTAATTATTTTAACAATTGTTTTTAGTTCTATTTTTGTAGGAAGTTTAATTTATCTAATTAAACAAAAAAGATTTAAACCTTTAGTTCATATTATTATCACCATTATTTATACCATTTTAGTAATAATAGGAAATTTGGTTTACTTTAAAGGAAAAAGTTTTGACCATTTTCAAGCTCTAATTTTTCCTGCAATCTTTTTACCGTTCCTTATTTTATTACTAGTTTTATCGAAACAACGGATTTTTACATCGATGAGTTTTATTTTAAATGCCAACCTTTCGATATTTTCAATTAGCATATTAAGAGGATTAGCTTTAAGATATATACACATAGATCCATTAATCATTGATTCAATATCATTTGTATTATATCCTATTATTTGGACATACGTAAAATATTTCTATTTAGATTTACAAAATGAATTGGATATTGAAATTCCTAAGATTTGCCCAATCTTATTCTTATATGCTTTTTTAGCAATCGCTGAACTAATGATTTATAAAACTTTGGCTGATATGTTAGATCAACCTTTATTAAGATATGAGATATTCTCTGCTGCAGTACTTAGTATTTATTTTGTTTCATTCTTTATTTTTAATTTACTATTTAAGGCGTATAAAAATAAACTAGTAGATATATCAAATGAAGAGATTATTCATAAAGAAGCGCACTATATTGAAGATAAATTAATGACTTATCAACAATCTAAAGATGAATTAAGAATAATTAAACACGATTTAAAACATGTATTAATCACAATAAGTCAATTAATATCCAATAATCAATTAGAAGAGGCAAACGAATATATTCAAAATTATACAGAAGTTATTGATACGGTTGCAGATACAAAGAAATATTCTAACAACCCTATTATTGATTCAGTAATTTCTTATTATGTTAGTTATTGTGAAAAGAATGGAATTAAATTTAATTTACAATTAGATGAGTTTGAGAGTACTTTAAATATTTCCGATTTAGATTTTTCAGTTTTCATATCTAATTGTTTAGAGAATGCGGTTAACGCAACCAACAAGTTAAATAAAAATAAAGAAATTAGTTTTTCATTAATTAATAATAAGAATCGTTTTATCATGCAAATTAAAAATACTTATAATGGCAAGATTAAATTAGATAATAATAATCATCCAATTACAACTATTAAGAACCATGGGATAGGTACTACATCTATAAAATGGTTTGTGGAAAAATATAATTGGGATTTAAACTATGAAATTACTAAAACGCATTTTACTATTAGTATATTATTAAATAATGAATCATAAAAAAAGAGGATTTTTAATCCTCTTTTATTTTTTATTATTCTATTTCTTCTTCAGATGTTTCTTCTTTACTTCTACCAACAATTAAGTTAGTGATAATACCTAAGATTAAAGCACAAGCAATTGTAGTAATTGTTACTTTACCAATTGTTAGTGAGAATCCGCCAATACCAGCAATTAAGATAACACTTACTACGAATAAATTTTTGTTTTGACCTAAGTCAACCTTTTGGATCATCTTTAAACCAGATACTGCGATGAAACCATATAAAGCTACACAAACACCACCCATAACGCAAGATGGAATAGTTGCTAATAAAGTTGCGAATGGACCAAAGAATGAAATAGCGATTGCTAAGAATGCAGTTACCCAAATAGATACAACTGAAGCATTACCTGAGATAGCAACACAACCTACTGATTCACCATATGTAGTATTTGGACATCCACCAAAGAATGCGCCAGCCATTGAACCAACACCATCACCTAATAATGTTCTGTGTAATCCTGGTTCTTCTAAAAGATTATTTTCAATAATTGAAGATAAGTTTTTGTGGTCAGCGATATGTTCTGCAAATACAACGAATGCAACTGGTAAGTAAGCAACAGCAACTGTACCAATGTAAGCAGCATCAATGTCTTTGAAACCTTTAAATGCAGTAATAAATGAAAAATCTGGTAACCATTGAATATCTTTGAAAAGAGCAAAATTGATAACTTTTAATGCATCTACATCAGCGATATGACCAATAGCAGTGAAGATTGAAGCAACAACATAACCAGCACCAATACCGATAATGAATGGAATCATCTTCATGAATTTTTTACCATATACAGAACAAATAATAACTGTGAATAATGTAACTAAACCACATACGATTGCGATATATGGACTACATACTGAAGTACCTAAAATAGTTTTTAAACCACCATTTTGTAAATCACCAATAGCATTTCCAGCTAATGATAAACCGATAATTGCAACTGTAGGACCAATAACTACAGGTGGCATTAATTTTTCAATCCATTGTGTTCCAATATGTTTAATAACTAAAGCAATAACAACGTATACTAAACCAGCAAAGATTGCACCAATAATTAAACCTAAATAACCAGCAGCAGCTGAAGCAGCTCCACCGAATGCAGCAAACATAGAACCGATAAATGCAAATGAAGATCCTAAGAATACTGGGCTCTTAGATTTTGTGAATAATAAATAAACGATTGTACCAACACCAGCACCAAATAAAGCAGCTGTTTGAGACATGCCATTACCAATAATTGCAGGAACTGCGATAGTAGCAGCCATGATTGCTAATAGTTGTTGAACAGCAAATACTAGCACTTTTGTAAATTTTGGTTTGTCATTAACATTGTAAATTAGTTTCATTTTTTACTCCTCCTTAATTCTAAAAAAATAGAGTTGAAAAAAATTTCAACTCCAAAAAACTAAAAAACAGAAAAAACTGTAGTCATTAATACTACACAACTATACATATTCATCATAATCATTTTAGTATTTTTCATGATACAGTCATCCTTTCTTTAATTAATAACCTATCTTTCCATTAATAAATCTTTCCAAAAAAAGAGAGGCCATAGCCTCTAGACGAAAAAAATCAACAGAACTTTTGCTGATGAGTTTTATCGTAGTCCTGTTTTTTTGGCAACAGGGTAGAGACTTTCGAACCATTCTATCGAATATATACGACTTATTAACTTCGAAATATTATACCACAATTCGATTAAAGTGACAAATAATATGATAAAAAAAAGAGAACTATGTTCTCTTTTATTCTTCAATAAGTATTATTCTATCATCTTCAATAGTAATCAATTTTAATTTATATAAATGACCAACCGATCTTTTAAAAGCACTTTTGCTCATGTTTAGAACTCTATATATATCTTCAGGGCTTGATTGATTTCCAAGCGGAATCATTCCACCCATTTTTCTTAAGTAATCTAATATATAATCACTATCTTGTAATCTAGCTTTTTCTTTTTGTTCAATTGTAGTACCATTATAAATATTTTCTTTTTGAGCAGTTACTTTAAATGTAATACTTTCTCCTACATGGTATTGTTTTCTTAATAAATTTTTATTAATATTAATCATCTGATAATTACTTGTACATATATTAATACCATTATATAAAACCTGTGTTACTATACCATTATATTCATTATTTATTTCAAGCTGATCACTAATTAAATCAATTGGTTCTAAAATCTTAGCCACTAATTGATTAGTTTTGGCTTTTATAATACAAGGAATTTTATCACCAATTCTTGGCCATTGTTTTTCAAATTTTGGTAAATAGTCTTTTGATACTAATATATCTTTAGCAATTCCAATATTTACAAACACCCCAGCACTATTAATCCCTACAACTTCTACAAAATCATATTTAGTAGATGTAATAATTGGTGTTTCTAAAGTAGCACATAATCTCTTCTTTTGGTCATAATATAAAAATGCATCAACCACTTCACCAACATTAAGTTCTCTTAAAGATTGATTAAAATGTAAGAACACTTCATTTATACCGTCCGATAAAGTATAAGCAATGTCTGTTATTTTTATAACTTCTAATTTATTAATGTTTCCATATTCTAACATAATAGTTCTCCAAATCATTTATATTATATCAAATTAACAAAATTATTTCTATTAAAGATATATTAATTATGAAAAATAACTTAATTTAAAAGAAAACAATTGAGTATTTAATACATATATTATAAGTATATTACTTGCTATTTTTCTTAAAAAATGTTATAATAAATAGGCTATAAGTTTTATAGTGATGTTCCGCTACTATTGTTATGATAGGAATGAACATAAGTTTGAAAAATTTCAAATGAGAAAAGGAGTGTTAAAAATGAGTCAAGCATTAATTAATGCAGTAACTAAAGGTTACTTAAAGACTGATGTGCCTAGCTTTAGACCTGGTGACAATGTAAGAGTACACGTAAGAATTAAAGAAGGCGAACGCGAAAGAATCCAAGTATTCGAAGGATTAGTAATTGCACGCCGCGGTGGTGGAATCAGCGAAACTTATACAGTTCGTAAGATTTCAAGTGGTGTTGGTGTTGAAAGAACTTTCCCAGTTCATTCTCCAATGGTTGCTAAAATCGATGTTGTTCGTCATGGTAGAGTTCGTCGTGCTAAGTTAAATTACATTAGAGGACTTTCTGCAAGAGCTGCTAGAATTAAAGAAAGCACAAAACGTCGTTAATTTTAAAAACAAAAGCGAATTAAAAAATACTACGAATTATTTCGTAGTATTTTTTTTGATTAATATTGATACTCTCCAAAACATACACTAGTTGTAAAACCTTTTAAATGAACTGACTCATCTGTTTTCACAATTATTGTACCCAATTGATAATGGACTTTAATTTCTGGTAAATTTAAAATAGAAGCTAAAGAGATAGCAGCAGTACCACAAGCTTTTGTAAGACCTGCACCAACTTCATATGTTAATATTTCGTATTCACCATTCTCATTTTTATGTACAAATGAGGTATTATACTTACTTTCTAATTTATCATATAATCTTTTTAATGATTTTACATCTATTTTATCCACAAACATTGTCGCATGTAATACTCCAGAGTTAGTTAGATAAACATTGTTTCTGCCATATTTATAGATACCTAAAAATTCAGCTTTTTTATGAGTAGTCTTAATTGAATCATCTATTTCATAATCAATACAATTTATATCACTATAAACAGTTCCCTTATTTGGGATCTTTTTATTTTTATATAGATAATCAATAAAACATCTAATACCATTTCCGCACATTTTACCATATGTACCATCATTATTATAGTATACCATTTTATATGAATCTAAATATTTAGTGACAAATATAACACCATCAGTATTTAATCCATTAAGAGGATCACTAATCTTTTTAACTAATTCTGATAATTCATTTTGGTATGTAGTATATATATCTTCATCTAACATTACAAATGAATTACCATATGAATGATATTTATAAAACTTAATAATTACACCTACTCTTCTAATAATTTTTCAAGCATATCTACTAGTTCAGTCATTCTCTTAGTAACCGCTTCGAAAGTTTCACGTTTAGTGAAATCGACTCCTGCATCTTTAGCCTCATCAACTGGATATTTAGATCCACCAGCTTTTAATAAATTAGTATATCTTTCAAATGCACCTGGTTTATTTTCTTTAACATCTTGATAAATCTTAAAGCTTGCAGCAAAACTTGTCGCATATTGGTATACGTAGAATGGTGTTCCAAATAAGTGTGGAATATACGCCCAAACATATTTCTTAACTTTTTCTTCAGTAATATCTAAATCATAATATTTCTTATATAAATCAATCATAATATTTGATAATACTTCATGATTGATTGGCATATCTTGTTCTTTCATTCTTGATGCAGTAAGTTCATATTCAGCAAATAATGTTTGTCTATAGAATGTGCCCATAATAGAATCAATTGCTTTTTGAAGTAACATAATTTGTTCTTCTTTTGAAAGTTTACCTGTTGACATTAAATAATCTAATAGATTATGTTCATTAAATGTTGATGCAATTTCCGCAACAAAGATTGTATAGTCTTGTAACATTGGCGGTTGTGCATCACCAGCATAAAGAGAATGAATTGAATGTCCAGCCTCATGTGCTACTGTAAAGACATCAGATAAAGTATTAGAATAATTTAATAAAATGAATGGATGGAAGTTACACACTCCTGATGAATAAGCACCTGTTCTTTTTCCATCTTGTTCCATTACATCAACATATCCAGACTCTAATGCAGAATGCGCATAATCTTGAAAATCTTGAGGAAATTTCTCAATTGATTTAAAGAATAATTCTTTCGCATCTTCATATGAATACTTTTTATCGCTTGTTGCGAATTGTAAGAATCTATGATATGTACGATATTTTTCAAGTTTTAAATGTTTTTCTCTTAATTTAATATAACGTTTTAAAGCTTCGTTTTCTGATCCTGCAACTTCTACTAAAGTTTCATATACACTAGTTGGTATATTATTACCAAATAAATGAGCTTCTAAAATACTCTTATAACCCCTAGCTTTTTGGATGGCTTTATTAGATTCTAATATTGAATCATATATTTTAGCATAAGTATTTTTATGTTTTTCATAAGTATTAAAAATTGCTTCAAAGACTTTTTGACGATCAACTTCAGATTTTGCGAATTCGACAAGTGATGTCCAATTACCTTGAGTAACATATTGTGGTTTACCATCATAAATAATTTCAGTCGGATTACCATCAGCAGTAGATAACATACTGTATAATTCACTACCATTTCGCATAGCAGGACTTAATACTGAAATTAATTGTTCTGATTTTTTATCAAGAACATGTTCATTACTATGAAATAATTTTTCAAAACTAAATCTAAATTCTTCAATATCTGGATTTTCTTTTAATAATTCCATTACTCTATCATATCCTAATGATAATAATTCAGGTTCTTCAAACGCTACACTTTGCATATACATATGAAGCATTACCATACATTTTTGAACTAGAGTTGCTTTTTCTACATCTTTTTTATTTAAATCACTGTTTAAATGAGCATATAAATATAACTTGCTTGCTTTTTCTTCAAACTCTCTTTGCATTTGAAAGAATTCTTTGAAACTATTTGACTCATTTAGTTTGCCCTCATATGCTTTAGCTTTAGAAGGAAAAGTCATTAAATAATTATAAGCCTCATTAAATTCTTCTATTGTTTTAAATATTTTTGTTAAATCCCATTTCATATTTTCTCCTAACATCCACAGTCTTCTATTCCTGTAGATTCTACTAATTTTTGATTAAAATCATTTGCTTTTTTTAATTCTTGATACCCTAATGTATAAGCAAATATTTTTTTATAACCTGCTTCTTTAAGACATTCACTAATTTCTATATATTCTTCATGACCACTATCTATTAAAAGAATAGTGGCTTTTTTACTGTATAGTCCTGTTATCCAAGTAATAAACTTTTCTTTGTTGAAATTACCATAGTCATATGATATAGCACCACTTATATGCCCTGAATCATAATCATCTATTGTTGCATTATTTCTTAGTTCTCTTAAATCAATTAAACAAGAATTTTCTAACTCACCACTAGACCAAGAATATACTAGTTCTATAAATTCACTAGAGTCTTTTATTTCTTTTACTTTACAGCTAGTTAAGAAACAAGTAGTTAATACTATTAACAATATATATATAAATTTAATTTTCTTCATTTTTAATCTCCCATAACATTTGATGATCTTTTAATGTTAGATGAGCTTTTTTTAGTAGATCTGGTCTAACTAAATAAGTCTTTTTTAATGATTGATACCTTTTCCATTTTTCAATGTTAGCGTGATGTCCACTTAATAAGATATCTGGTACTTTATATCCATCATATTCATAAGGGTGTGTATATTGTGGATATTCTAATAAGTTTTCAGAGAATGATTCATCTTTCGGTGAATCATTACTAATTACACAAGGTACTAGTCTTGAAACTGCCTCAATTATTGCCATTGCGGGAACTTCTCCACCCATTAACACATAATCACCAATAGAAACTTCTTCATCAACATAGTTTAGTATTCTTGCATCTATTCCTTCATAATGACCACATACAATAACTATATGATCATTTTTTGCTAATTCTTGAACCTTTTCTTGGGTTAAAGTTTTACCCCCTGGTGACATTAATAATTTTTTAGCATTATCAATTCCTTTAATTTCTTTCATTGCTAAATGAATTGGTTCAACACTTATTAACATTCCAGCACCACCTGAATAAGCATAATCATCAACAGTGTGATGTTTATTAGTTGAATATTCTCTAAAATCTATTAGGTTTACTTCTAATAATCCTTTTTCAATTGCTCTTTTTAAAATAGAATCATTTAATAAACCTTTTATCATATCGGGGAATAAAGTTAATATATCAAAACGCATTATAAAAATTCCTCGATTCTTTCAATTAAAATATATTCTTTTGTCACATCATTAATATATACACCAACAAATGGAATCATTATCTTTTTATCATTTTTTAATTTTATTTCGATAACTGCAGAACTTGGTAAATCTAAAACATCAACAACTTCACCATATTCATTATTATTACCATCTATTATTTTTAAGCCAATTAAATCATCAAAATAATATTCGTTTTCTTCTAAGTCATCCATTTCTTCACGATCAATATAAAATATTTGATTAACATATTTTTCAACTAAATTAATATCATATAGTTCATTAATTGTAACCATATACATTCCTTTATGGACTCTTGCACTTGTGATGGTTACTTTAGTTAAGTTTTTAATATTTCTTCCTAAATATAATTCAGAACCTTTAAAGAATCTATTTGTAGTACTATCACTAATTACTTTTAATTCTCCCTTTAGTCCAAATACACCAACAATTTTTCCTGTTTCCAAATACTTACTCATCTTTTTTGTCCCCTGCAGTTTTTCTATTAAATATACCCTTTACTCTTAGTGAATTAATAATTGCAAGTAAAGAAACACCAACGTCTGAGAATATTGCCAACCATATCATGACAGGCAAATTAAAGAAATTAATAATAAATACTAATAGTTTTATTCCTAATGCCATTATTGTATTTTGTAATACTATTTTCTTAGTTACTTTAGCAATGGTAATTGCTTCATTAATTTTAGTTAAATTATCACCCATTACTACAATATCAGCTATCGCTATAGAACCTTCAGATGCACTTGCACCAATTGCTATACCAACATCTGCACTACTAATAACTGGAGCATCATTTATTCCATCACCAACATAAACAACTTTTTTACCTTTTGAAACGGTTTCTTTATGTTTTTCCATTGCTTCTACTTTATCATTTGGATAAAGTTCTGAAAGAATATTATCAACACCTAATAATTTACCAACACTTTCACTAACATCCTTATTATCGCCAGTAAGTATAGATATCTTTTTAACGCCTTGTTGACGTAAATTATTAATCATTTCAAATGCATCTTCTTTAATCGAATCACCGATTATACCATAACCAATTACTTGTTTTTCTTTTAAAACATAAAGTACCAAATCAGGACTATTAATTTTTTCATATTCTATTTTTGCTTCTTGTAATTGAGTATAATTACATACCGCAATTCTAGCTCCATTTATATATGCTCTTACACCTCTACCTTGAAGTCTTGTAAAATCATCTATAATTTCAGGAAAAATTAAATCTCTACCATATGCATCAACAATTGATTTACCAATAGGGTGTGTTGAGTGATATTCAGCATAAGCCATTAATTTTAAAATCTCTTCTTTTGTAAAATTAGGATCAACGGATACTAATTCTTTAATACCAAAGTCACCTCTTGTAAGAGTACCAGTTTTATCAAATAATATATATTCTGTTTTACTTAACGATTCTAAATAATTTGAACCTTTTACTAATATACCTCTTTTTGAAGCAAGTCCAATACCACTAAAGAAAGCAAGAGGAATCGAAATTACTAATGCACAAGGACAAGCAATTACTAAAAATACCATACCAGTATATATATATCCACGGTAATTATCACTACCTAACATATATAAACCCAAATTATCAAAACTGTTTTCGAATAAACATAATACTACTGGGAATATTACAGCAACAATAAATGCAATAGCAACAATAGCAGGAGTATAAACTTTTGCAAACTTTGTAATGAAGTTTTCAGTTTTTGCTTTTGCTGCTGATGCGTTTTCTACCATATCTAAAATTTGTGACATAGTCGAATCACGATAAATCTTTTTAGCTTTAACTTCAATAACATTACCTAAATTAATCGCACCACTTCTTACACTGTCGCCAACTTTTGCATTTTGGAATGCGGATTCACCAGTTAAAGCTTTTAAATCAAGGTATGTTTTACCACTAACAATTTCACCATCTACTGGAATCATTTCCCCAGCTTTTATAATTAAGATATCTCCAGGCATTACGCTTTCAACAGAAACTTCCATTTCTTCATCATCAACTTTTAATCTAGATGTTGTAGCCTCAAACGATAATAAAGCTTTGATTGATTTTCTTGAGTGATTAACAGCTCTTTCTTGTAAATATTTGCCAATTTGATAAAACACCATTACTGAGATTGCTTCAATTGTATGGCCTGTAACAATCGCACCAATTGAGGCTAAAGACATTAAGAACTTTTCATCCATTTCATGACGTCTAAATAAGTTTTGAATAAAGTCAATTATGACTTCAAATCCAACTAAAAATAATGCAATTGATAAGACAATATATTCATATGCTGTAGATGCTCCGCTTTCTGCATGATTATCATGTAATAACCAATATATATCTTTTGTGATTATTGATTTAAAAATAATAAAACCAATTGCAAGTGCGCAACCAACAATAAACATAATTAATTCATGTTTTTTTAGAAGAGGTTTACTTTCCAATTCTTCACTTCTTTGTCTTTCTCCAATTTCTAAAACATTAATTTTTGGATCAACTCGACAGGCAAGTTTTGAAACTTCAATAACTAAATTGTCACATAAATGTTTATCTTTTGTTTCAATAATAAATCTTTCAGTAGAAAAATCTACAACTATTCTTTCATAATTAAAATTCTTTTTTGCTAAACTTTCAATACGAGCGGCACAGTGGCCACAATCTAGGCCTTTTAAAATAACTACTTTACGGTAAACTTCACTCGCAACTAATTCTTCGATAATTGCTTTTTCTTCATAAACGTGAAAACACTTTAAGATTTTCTTTTCAACATCTTCTAAATAATCAGCATATTCAACATAAAGGGTATTTTTATCTTTATTTAAATTAACGTTTTCCATCCCTTCAATCTTACGAATATCGCCAATAATTCTTCGATAATTTCTTTTATTATTAATTCTGGATATTTGATAACCTTTTTTCATATTATTACCCCTCATGAACCATATGAACTAGACCACTTTCAACTATCGTTTCAACATGTTCATCTTCTATACTATAATAAACTGCTTTTCCAATTTTTGTCGCTTTTAATATTCTAGCATCTTTTAATATTCTTAATTGATGTGATACGGCTGATTGACTCATTCCAATGTGTTTAGTAATATCACTAACACTTTTTTCACCACCCATTAAATATACAACAATACTTAATCTGTTAGTATCACCCAGCATATCAAACATTCTAGCTAGATTTTCTATTCTTGTATTATTTTCCATAAATCCCTCCATTTAATATATGAACATATGAATATTTCTTCATATATTATAGCACCTATTATATTATATGTCAAGAATAATAAAAAAAGACACTATAATAGTGTCTTTAAAATAATAAATTATTCATTTACTGGTACTATAGACCCATAATAAGCATATTTCTTTATTACTATATCATGGCATTTAGAACATTCATAGTGAACTTCTTTATATACTCCATCTTCACTTATAACTTCTTTGATTTCTACAAAGTCATGTTCTCTTCCATCATAATCATATGTTACAGTAAACTTTTTAGTTTCAGTATTATAAATGAAATATATATATTCTTCTTCATATGATGATGAAGTTTCTAAATATACCCCATTTGTTTCTTTGATAATTCTTTTATTAGTACGATACACTTCAACTGGTGCATATATAGAATAAACAATTTCATTACCACAAGAAGAAATTACGTAATGTCCTGAAGCTTTTGTCATATCAACAGTTACTTCATAAGTATAAACATCAAGATATTCTACACCTGCAATTACTATTTCTTGTTCTTCACTATATTCTAAAAGATATTCATCTTTTGTCTTTTCAAATGTTCCATTTTCAAGGGTGGCATTTTCAAAGTCCATTAACTTAATACCTGCATTAACTTCATCAATGATTTGTTGAGCATCAAATTTATAAGCAACTTTAGATAATTCACAATGCAAGTCTAATTTCAAATCTGCATCTATTGGAGTTTCAATCTCATCAGTTGTGAAATCTACATCAATAGTTATTTTTTCAACAACTCCAGTATTATCAGTAATTAGTTTAATGCTTACTGCTTCATTTAGGTAATCAACTATATTTTTAATGGCATTATAATTATCTTCTGTTAATTCTAGTAATACTACATCTTTAGTATTTTCTAGCATTTCCTTGAATTCTTCAATATTATCCTCAACTATATCTTGATCTACTTTTCCAAATAGAAGTTCTTTTAATGTTTTATTTCTAAATTCACCTGTTTGTAATTCATCAATAATATCATATATTTCATCATATATTTCAGCATATTCAGAACCTAAATCAGGCATAGTGTTTTCTAAAGCTTTTACAAGATTAGTTAAATCTTCAAATTCAATACCTAAAACATTTTCTATTCTATCAAATAATACGCCTATTTTGATATTTAAAATTTGATCAACTCTTGATGCTAATTGTTCAAACTTACCTTTACCAAATGCATCATCATATAATTGTTCAACTGTTTTTCCTTTAATACTGTCAATAATTTCCATGATAAAATCAAAAGTGAAGATAAATTCAGTTGTATTATCTATTGTTGTTTCATTAAAACACTTGTTAATTAATAATTCAACCATATCTCCTTTTGTGAAACCAAATTTAGCATATACTTTTTCTACAATTACATCTAATGCGGCATTAACTTCTTCATTACATACAATTGACTTAATTTGATCTAAATCAATATATAAGCCCATTTCTTCCATAATATTCATTTCAGTCAAATTTACTTTAATATAATGGCTTCCACTCATATTCCCTGCAACAGAGTTTGGTGTATCAATGACTGCTTTAATGTATACTTCTTCACCACATATTAATAATTCTACATCATATGTAGATTCTTCTAAGATATAATCTAATTCTCCTTCAGCCAATTCGGCATTTCCTTTTATGTAAACCATTGTACTATCTGCAAAATCAAATGCGATTACTGCATCATTAATTACAATATCATATATACTATCATAATCATCAACTACTTCTAATGCTAATTGTTCCATTTCAAATTGATAAAGATTTCTAAATGTTGCATAAACATTGTCATAGAAAGTTTCATCACCTTTTTCCAAAACATAATCACATTCAACACATCTTACTTTTCCATGTTCATTAGGAGATGAAGCAGTATGTTTTTCAACTGTATGTTCAGAACACATAATACATTCATGATAGTGACCTTCTTCTGTTTTAACTAAATATTCAGAATAAACATGATCAATCTTATTAGTATTAGCTTCTTTAGTTTCTCCACAATCAATACATGTTGCTACCTTTAATCCTTTTTCAACACAAGTAGCTTCTTTGACAGTAACCCATTCTCCCCAATTATGTTTAGTACCAGTGCCAAGACCTTCACAACCTACTAACAATAAAGATAAAGCTATAAAAGATATAAACAAGTAAATTTTTTTCATAAGTACCTCCAAATACAAAAGAATTATAACATATAAAATTAATAAATGCAAGGGAACCTTATCTCTTGTTAAGAGAACTTTACAATATTCTTTTAGGGTTACTTGACTTTTTAACAATTTAATTATAGAATTAAAAGGAGGTGACTAGATATGATTATGAAATATGCTAATTTCACTTACTTTCTTTGTCTATTCATATTAATTGGAATACTTGTAGGTTTATATTTTCTTTTAAGAAATAAATCAACAAGAACACAAAAGATTGTAATACTTTGCTTAATAGTTTTTAATTTACTTCAACATATCTTTAAAAAGTATTTTTGGTATCATATAGATTATACTGGTTTTAGTTTACAAAACAGTGCTAGTAACATGTGTGCTTTTTTAATAATGGCTGCACCAATTATTTTCTTTTGTAAAAGTAGTGTTTGGAAAGACTTCTTTACATATAATGGAACATTTGGTGGGATAATTGCTATACTTGTTCCTTATTGGTTTATTGGCCAAAGTATCTTTACTATTGAATACTTAAGATTTTTTACTTGTCACGGACTATTATTTATTACTGGTTTATTACCTGTGCTACTAGGGGTTCATAAAATTAGTTTTAAAAACTTTTGGAAAGTTGCATTTATTTTTAATCTAGCTTTAATGTTCGTTTTATTTAATGACATTATATATATAGTAATAAGTAGTAACGGGCACCCTACTAATATGTATGAAACGCTTTGTAGTTTTAATCCGACATGGTGTATGCGACCAAATGAAGGCTTTGCTTTTTTAGTTAAAATCATTGATTTCTTCTCTCCAGATATTTTTATGAATGTTGAAACTAATATGTATATTCCGATACTTTGGTATTTTATTCCAATTTATTTATTAATTACTACATTGGCATTTATTATAACTGCAATTTTTGATAGAGAGGGATTTAATAACTTTATTAATAAATTTAAACAAAAAAAAGAAGTGGCAGAATGATTATTCATTCTTCCACTTTTTTTATTCTTCTTCTACTTCTTCTGAAGCTAAATCAACATCAATACGCATGTTATCACGTACTGCTGCTGCATGCGCTATTGTTCTAATAGCATTAGCTATACGACCTTTACGACCAATTACACGTCCCAAGTCTTCTTTGTGTACACTAACACTTACTTTAACACTTGTATCACTTTGTTCAACGATTACAACTTTAACTTCTTCAGGGCGAGATACTAAAGGCTTAATTAATTCAGAAAGTAGAACCTGATAATTAACAACGCCCATTGCTTGCACCTACTTAGCTTTGCTTTCTGTGAATTTTGCAATGATACCTTGTTTTGATAATAAAGCTTTAACAGTATCAGTAGGTTTAGCACCTTGTGATAACCATTTTAAAACCTTTTCTTCATCAAATGTAACTGTTGCAGGGTTAGTTAATGGATTGTAAGTACCTACAATTTCAATGAAACGACCATCACGAGGATTACGTGAATCAGTTGCAACGATACGATAGAAAGGGGCTTTTGTTTTACCAAATCTTTGTGATCTTAGTTTAACCATAATATAAATTCCTCCTATTTATTAATTCCTTTATATTATACACTATTTTAAATTATATGTCAAGTGTTTTAACTTGACACTAATTATTATTTAAATATTTAATCAAACGATTCACAAATTCGATTTGTTTTCTTAAGTGTTCTACTTTATCGACCATTGTAATTTTTAAATCTTGTTTTAATTGTTTTTCAAAGTCCTTATAAGAAGCTGGTTGATGTTCAAGAATTGGATACCATTTAGGATGATAACGTAAATATTCTAAGTATGTAGGATTACTGTATAAAATAGAGGTAATCGTTTGATCCATTAATCCCACCAACTATTATAGTTAGCATTATATATACCTGTTCTTCCACCAAAAGATTGAGAAATTTGTAAAACCTTTTGAATTGTATTTAAAGTCTTACTAATTGAATCAGGATTAATCTTTTTAACATATCCTAAGATATTTTTCATTCCATCACTTGATAAGAAGTCAATTCCCTTTTGTTCTTTATATTTATTCCATACTTCATTATCTGGACCTAATATAACAAAGTCTTCATAGATATTCTGCCATGTTCTATTGCCATTTACCACATCATCTCTAACTTTTGGATATTTAGTGACAAATGCTCTAAATTCTTCCATTCTTCCCATGATTTCACCTCATTATAATTTATTACTTATGTTCAATATGTGTGACAAATTATTCACCTTTTTAAAAATATCCCATATTTTATAATGAGGTGAAAAAATGTTAAAGAAAATATTTAACCCTTTTGGAAATAATAATCCCAATGGACAACCTTATATTCCGGAAAACTATGACTACAAAAGATTAGAAACAGAATTAAATGAATCAAAAAGACTAATTAGTGAATTAACTAAAAGAATTTCAAGACTCGAAAACTATTTAGGAATTAGAACAGATCAAAAATATTATTATTAGGTTTTAGTTTAGTCCTCTAATATTAGTTACTCATATTATATAGAGAAATGGGGGGAAAAATATGTATCAACCTAATTATGGATATGGCTGTTGTGCACAAACAAACAATTGTTGTTCTAATTCATCATTTGGAGGTTATGGCTACGCTTTAATTCTTGTTTTATTTATCCTATTAGTTATCATTGGAACTGCTCGTTGGTAAGAAAAAGAAAAATGACTAGTTAACTAGTCATTTTTTTCTTCATCTCCAAAATTAATTTTAACTGAATTTTCTGGAACATAGAAAGGATTTTCTTTATTTATTCTATCAACAAATAAATATCCTTGTAGATGATCATATTCATGTTGGAATACAACCGCAATATAATCTTTTAATTTTATTGTTTTTTCAATTAGTTTATTATTTTCTAAAACTAGTGCTTTAAAGGTAATTCTTTTACGACGATGAACTAAACCCTTTACTTCTCGATCAACAGATAAACAACCTTCTCCACTTGGAAGATACGTTAATTCATCTGAATAACTTAATATTTTAGGATTAATTAAAGCATAATCATGAAGTTTTCCTGATTCATCATAAGCTGATATCGCAATAATCTTTTTTAATATCCCAAGTTGAGGAGCCGCAAGACCAACTGATGGACGAAGTCCATATTTAGGACCAATTTCATCATCTACGGAATTGTGAACATACTCTAACATATCTTTTAATAAATTAATATCTTCTTCACTTACTGGTGTTTCAACATCTTTTGATTTTTGTCTTAATCTTTCATCACCCTCACGAATAATGTCATGCATTAAAATCATATTACCAAACTCCTTTCACAATATTATCGATTGCTTCTTCAAAACCAAAGTCATTTAAATCTTTAGTTATATAAGTTGCAGCTTCTTTTGCTGCTTCTGTACCATTACCCATACAAATAGAAACATCAACTAATTTAAACATTGGTATATCATTACCAGAATCCCCAATTGCATAAGTTTTAATATTTGTTGTATCTAAGTGATTTAATAATTCTAAAATACCTTTTGCTTTAGTAATACCATCTAAAACAATATCTGCTCCTGTTTTTCCCCATTTAAAGAAAGTAAAAGTATCAGGTAATCTTTCTTCTAATTTGTTAATTAATTCTAAATCATCAAAAGACCATGCCATACAATATTCTTGTTCCAAATTAAAGTCGTATCCATTAATATCAATTACACTATTTTCATCTCTAGGTGTTAAAGCATAATCAACTAAATCATTCATATGAGATACATATACTTTATCTAGAGTAAGAAGTCCTACAACACAACCTAACTCTTTAGCAGCTTCAATAAATTTAATTAAATCAGCTTTTTCAACAACTTTCTTTGATATTATTTGATTATTATATATAACAATAGATCCATTTGATAGAACAAAACCTTTAAAATATTCTTTTGCTTCCCTCAAACAAGTAATTACCATTCCACCACGACCTGTTGAAATAAACAAATCTATATCATCTTTTACATCTTTTAGTTTTTGTTTAATACTTTCACTAATCGAGTCTTCATGGGCTTTATATACTGTTCCATCAATATCTATAAATACTAATTTTTTCATTTCTTTATCCTCATTATATATATTATATCATAAACTATCCAATTTGTAAAACATTTACAATACTCTTTTACTTTTCAATTATTGATGTTTTTGTTATAATATATGTAACAAAATATTTAAAGAAAGGAGGTTTCCATGAAAAAGAAGAATAATCAAAATGACATTCTAATTGCATCTTTAGGTGGTTTAGGAGCCGTAGGTATGAACTGTTATATTGTTCAAATGGGTGATGAAATCATTGTGATGGATGCAGGCATTCTTTTTGCGGGGGGTGAAACTCCAGGTATTGATTATATCATTCCTGATTTTACATACTTAAAAGAAAATGAAAGTAAGATTAAAGCTTTATTTATTACGCATGGTCATGAAGATCATATTGGAGCTTTACCATTCTTACTAGAAAAAGTAGAGATCCCTGTTATATATGCAAGTGGAATTGCTTATAATTTAATTAAAAATAAAATGTTTGAATATCCAGATATTCCATATCAATTAAGAACTTTTGAAGATAATTCAGAATTCAATTATAATAATTTTAGTATTAGTTTCTTTAGAACTAACCACTCAATTCCTGATTCATTTGGGATTGCGATTAAAACAAAGCTTGGTTATATTGTTAACACTGGTGACTTTAAGTTTGATTTAACTCCAATTGGAAAAAGTGCAGATTATTATAAAATGACAAAACTTGGTAATGATGGAGTTCTTTGTTTATTAGCAGATAGTACTAATGCGGATATTTCTAACTTTTCATTATCTGAAAGAAAAATTGCGGATAATATAAGACTTAGTTTTCAACAAGCTAAAGGAAGAATTATTTGTGCAACATTTGCTTCTAATGTCTTTAGAGTTCAACAAATATTAGAAGCGAGTCAAGAATGTGGTAGATATATAGCAATTTTTGGTCATAGTATGGAAAAGAATATTGAAGCTGCCATGCGTTTAAAATATATTAATATTAATAAAGATAATATTATCTCTCAAAGAGAAATTAATAAATATCCGCCAAACAAAGTAACTATCCTTTGTACTGGTTCTCAAGGTGAACCACTAGCCGCATTATCGAGAATTGCTAATGGTACACATAAACAAATTAAATTATTACCTGATGATACAATTATTTATTCAAGTAAACCAATTCCTGGTAATGAACAATTTATTAACCGCAATATTAATATGTTAATTAAAAATGGGGCTACAGTTATTAAGAATACTCCATTATCAGATACTCATACTACAGGACATGCTTCAAGAGAAGAAATGAAGTTAATGTTAAACTTTATGAAACCAAAGTATTTTATGCCAGTACACGGAGAATATAACATGTTAAAACAACACGCTAATATCGCTGTTGAATTAGGACATTCTCCAAATAATTGTTTTTGTTTAGATAATGGTGATGTATTACATATTAATTCAAAAGGTGCTAAAGTTGTAAAAAAAGAGATTGCTGCTGATGAAGTCTATTTAGATAGTAATTTAAGTGACGTTAATAGTAATATTCTTAAAGAAAGAAAACACTTATCAGAAGGCGGTTTATTATCATTAGTTTTTACAATTAATAGAAAAAAAGAATTCTTATGTCCAGTAATTGTTAATACAAAAGGCTTTATTGATGAGGTTCAATCAAAGGATTTAGTGGAATCAATTAAAAGTAAAGCCACAAGTATTTGTATGCAACTTCTTAAAAAACAAAAAACAATTAATATCAAAACTTTACGTACAGATATTACTAATCATTTATCTCAATATATATATGATACTATTGAACATAAACCATTTATTATAACAACAATTAATATTATATAAATAAAAGACTACTTCAAACTTTCTGTTTGAAATAGTCTTTTTTTATTTTCTATTGGCATATTCTTTAAAGTGATGAAATACTAAACTAGTAATTGAAGCATCAGTTAAAGCATCATGTACTTGTTCTTTATCAAATGTTTTATCAAAATATTCTAATGCTTTAAACAATCCAACATCGGATTTTAAACCATAATAATTCTTTAATAGTTGCATTAAATTAATAAAAGATGCTCTTTCTGTTAATGGTTCAAAATTATTTCTTTCATAGAAACTATTCAACATTTGGATGTCATTAGTTCCCCATACTAAAATAATTGGTTCATACTTTTCTAATGCTTCTTTTAATACATCATAAAATTCTTTAGTGGTAGAGGCTTTTTTAAAGTCTTCTTTTTTCAAATTCAAAAAATCTAATGTTCTATCTGATACACCATTTTTATCATTAATTTTAACTAATGAAGTTTCTTCATCAATAATTTGCCCTTCATTGTTTTCAATAATAAATCCATACTCAACAATTTCACTTTCGAATGTTCCATTTGAATTATATGGTGGCATCGAAAATTCTAAATCAATAAACATTTTATATCCTGTTCTATTTAAAACATTAGTAACACCTTTTTTAATAGTGTCCATATCAAAGTAAACAGTTCTTTTATTTCTTGTTATGCTTATTAACTTAGTAAAACCTATTACAGGATAAGCTTTTACTTTTCCTTTTAAAACTTTTTCTTCATGGTATTCTAATTGAACAAAGAATCCAATTTGAAGATATGGTTTAAATTTTTGAATTTGTGATCTAGTTAAATAAAAGTATTCTACTTTATTTCTTTTTAAGATTTCGAATGTTCTTTCTTCTAAGTTAACATTACGTATTCTACCACTTATTTTTTCCATAGTTATCCTCACTTTAAGGTGATTTCATTCATTCTTATTAGTTCTAATATTGCTTGTGATCTACTTCTAACTCCTAATTTTTGAATTACGTTAGATATATGATTTCTAACAGTTTTACTACTAATATCTAAAATTTCAGCTATTTCTTCTGTATCAACATTTTCTACTAATAATTTGAATATTTGTTTTTCTCTTTTCGTTAAAAATTCTTTTAATTGCATTTAATTCCCCCACATCATTTCATACTATGTCATATTGGGGATTTAAGTTACTTATTTAATTCAATTAAAAGATTTTCAATAACATCTTTAGGAAGTCCTAAAGACTTTAATTTTTCAGTTGATGCTTTCTTAATATCATCAATACTATCAAAAGTTTCTAATAACTTATTTCTTCTATTTTCACCAATGCCTTTAATGTTATCTAAAATAGATGCAACATTTGATTTACTAATTGTTTTTCTAAAGAATGTAATCGCAAATCTATGTACTTCATTTTGCATTGCTTCTAATAATAAGAATAGGTTACTTCTTTTATCAATTGTAATTTCTTCTAAATCTTGATTAATTATTGCACGTGTATGGTGTTTATCGTCTTTTACTAACCCCATAATATATATATCTATACCAATTTCTTTTATAGCATTTTTTGCGGCTTTTACTTGGGGGATACCACCATCTACAATTAATAAATTAGGTTTTGTTAAATTATCTTTTAATACTCTTTTATATCTTCTTGTAATTACTTCCATCATTGTATGGAAATCATCAGCACCTTCAATAGTTTTTACCTTGTACTTTCGATAATCTTTATTTGAAGGCATTCCATCTACATATACTACCATTGCGGATACACTTGATGTACCAGATATATTTGAGTTATCAAATAGTTCAATTCTTTTAGGATATGGAATATTTAATAATTTACCAAGTTCTTCTATTGTATCTGTTGTTTTACTGATTTTTCTTAATCTTTCTTGTTTTTTAACTTCTAGTGTTGTTTTAGCATTATCACATACTAAATCGAGTAATTTCTTTTTATCCCCTTTAACTGGAATTATTACTTTAGTATCTAATGCTGTTTCTAAAATTTCCGCATTTTCAATATATGGTATTACTATTTCATTAGGTAATATATTAGAACTAATATTATAGAACTGTAATATATATGAAGCTAATACTTCATCAACTGTATCATATAACTCAAATACTTCACCACTTCGCATAATTACTTTACCAAAACGAATATGGAATACTTGAATATTAATCATTTCATCATCAACATAGTAGCCAAAGATATCTCTGTTTCCTAAATCATTAGATGTCATTTTTTGTTTATTATGTAGCTCTTTAATATTTTGTAAGATATCACGATACATGATGGCTTTTTCAAATTCCATATTTTCTGAAGCATCATACATCATTTTTTCAATTGTTTCATATAGACTTGAATCATCTGTTGTTAAGAATTTATTAATTTCATTTTTTATCTTATCATATATATCATCATTAACTTTATTAATACAAGGGGCTAGGCATTGACCTAAGGAATAATATAAACATTCTTTTTTTGGAATATGTTTACATTTTCTTAAAGGAAAGACTTTATTTAACATTTCCACAGTATTTCTACAAGCATGAACATTTGGATATGGTCCATATAATTTACCTTTAGTTCTTTTTTTAAACTTAGCTGGATCTCTTGTTAATATTAATCTTGGATGTTGTTCATCTGTAACATATATATATGGATATGTTTTATCATCCATTAATAAAATATTGTATTTTGGGCGATGTTCTTTAATTAAGTTAATTTCTAATAAAAATGCTTCTACTTCACTATTGGTAATGATATATTCAAAGTCATTAATATTTTCAACTAGTTTAGTTGTTTTAGCATTATGTTTACCAGTAAAATAACTTTTAAGTCGATTTTGTAAATTCTTGGCTTTTCCAACATATATAATCTGATTATCCAAATCTTTCATTTGATAACAACCAGGTTTTTTAGGGACAAGCGATAATTTTTCTTTAAAGTCTTTCATAATTAATTACCTACTATATTTATTATAACACAATTATAGTTATTAAAAAACTAATTGCATAATAAAAACAACCAATTTAATGGTTGTTTATTTACCTACTGTTATTTCTAATTTATAATCTTCTTCTACTTCATTTAGTTTATATAATACGATATCAAAAGTATTTTTACCATAAGTTAATTCAACATTTGTCTTATCTTGTTTTTCACCATCTTGGTAGACTTCCCAGCTACCAGATGTAAAGAATAACTCATTAGTTAAGTTACAAGCATTTGCTACGATTGAATAATTTATATATATGTTTTCATCATTTACTGATACACCATCAGAATATGATTCTAGTTTTAAATCAAGATTTCTAAAATCTTTTTCTAGATTATTTTTATATGGAGCTTTTCCTAATTGAATAGAAAGCACACCAATTAATAAACATAAGAAAACAAATGAAATAGAAGTCAAACTAATATGTAAGGCTAAATTTCTTTTCTTTGGAATATCTATTTTAGCACATTCTTTATAATTAATTTGATGTCTAATACGGTTAAAATCTGGTTTTATGTTAATTGATTCAACACGTTCAATAAACTTCTTTTTTGTTTTATTCATGAAAGTCTCCTTTCTTATAGTGTTCTTTTAATACTTTTAGGGCATTTTGGTATTTAGTATAAATAATACTTGTTGTAGAATTATAATATTCGGCTATTTCTCTTAATTTTAAATCATAATAAATTCTAAACATTAAAATATCTAATTCTTCTTCAGTTAAGATTTCTTTAAATTCTTCAACTAATAATAAGAATTTATCAATATCTGGACTATCAATTTTTTCAATATATTCATCATCTAAAACTATATTATGCTTCTTTTGTTTATTATAGAAATTAATTGCTTCGTTTTTAGCAATTCTAACAATCCAAGATTTTATACTAGATTGGTTATTATTTATATCAAATTTACTTATATTATTAAAAGCTTTTAGAAATACATCATTAGTTATTTCTATACAATCTTCGGTATCTTTTACAATCTTTATTACTATGTAATAAACTAATTTATAATAGTCATCATAGATTCTTTCATAGATTTCTTCAATAAGTAAAGGATCGTTAGATTGTAGAGCTTCTCTTAGTTCTTTTAATTTTACCATTTTGCCCTTCCAATTAACATAACAATATTTTTTTGATTTTTTTTGATTTTTATTAAAAGCACATCAGATATCTTCTAATGTGCTTTGTTTTTACTTAGATTTTTTTAGAAGTTCTTCTATATGTTTACCATATGCTAAAGATTCATCATATTTGAATTTTAGGTCTGGTGTTTTTCTAATATCAATTCTGTGAGATAATTCACTTCTTAAAAAACCTTTAGATTCTTCTAATGCTTTTTTTGTTGCTTCAATTTCATCTTCTTTTCCAATAACAGAATACCAAATAGTAGCAAGTGATAAATCATTAGTAAGTGAGACTTTTGTAATTGAAACATATTTAAGAAGTGGATTCTTTGCTTCCATTAATAGAATTGTTGATAATTCTCTTTCAACAATCTTATTAACTCTTTCAACATGATAAGCCATTAAATTTCTACCTCTTCCATTACAAAGAATTCTAATACGTCTTCTACTTTAATATCATTGTAGTTTTCAATAGTCATACCACAGTCATAACCTTGTTTAACTTCTTTAACATCATCTTTAAATCTCTTAAGTGATGATAATTTACCAGTATAAACAACAATACTATTTCTAATTACACGTACACCTGAATGTCTTTGAACACTACCACTTGTAACATAACAACCTGCAATTGTACCAATTTTTGATACTTTATAAATTTCTCGTACTTCAGCTTGACCTGTAATTTTTTCTTCAAATACTGGATCTAATAAACCTTTAACAGCTTTTTCAATATCTTCTTGAAGTTTATAAATAATTGAATACATTCTAATTTCAATACCATGTTCTTTAGCCATATCTTGAATATAAGCAATTGGTCTAACATTGAAACAAATAATGATTGCTTTAGATGCGATAGCTAAGTTAATATCTGATTCTACTACACCACCAACACCTGATGCGATTACTTCAATTTGTGTACCTTCAATATCAATTTTATCTAGTAATCCTTTAATAGCTTCTATTGAACCTTGAACGTCACATTTTAAGATAATATTTAATTGTTTAATAGATTCATCTTTTTTATTCTTTAACATTTCAGATAATGAAATTGTGCTACCAATTCCTTTTTCTTGTTCAAATTTCTTAAATGCACGAACTTCAGCAACTTCTCTTGCTTTCTTTTCGTTATTGTAAATCATGAACTTTTCACCAGCAAATGGTACTTCTTCAATACCAGTTACTTCGACTGGTTTAGAAGGACCTGCTATTTGAACTGGTTTTCCTTTTTCGTCATTCATTGAACGAATCTTACCATATGTGTTACCTACTACTAAGATATCACCAACTTTAATTGATCCATTTTGAACAAGTAGGGTTGCAAGAGGACCTTTACTCTTATCAAGACGAGCTTCAATTACAACACCCATACCTAATCTATTAGGATTTGCTTTGTAATCTTTTAAGTCAGCAACTAATAAAATCATTTCTAATAATTCTGGAACACCTTCACCTTTTAATGCGGAAATTGGTACGAAGATTGTATCTCCACCCCATTCTTCAGCGACAAGGCCATATTCTGTAAGTTCTTGTTTAATTCTTTCTGGGTTTGCACCAGGTCTGTCCATCTTATTGATTGCAACAATAATTGGAACCCCTGCTGCTTGAGCATGTTGTACAGCTTCTCTTGTTTGTGGCATAACACCATCATCTGCTGCAACGATTAATACAACAATATCTGTAATTTGAGCTCCACGTGCACGCATTTCAGTAAAAGCCGCATGCCCTGGAGTATCAATAAATGTAATTAATCTTCCATTCTTTTCTACTTGATAAGCACCGATATGTTGAGTAATACCACCAGCTTCACCTGCAACAACGTGAGTTGCACGAATATTATCAATTAAAGTAGTTTTACCATGGTCAACGTGACCCATTACTGTAACAATTGCAGGACGATTGACTAAGTCTTTTTCATCATCAATGATTTCCATTTCATCGAAACGAGTCATATCTGTAATTTGTTTATCTTTAACTTCGAAATCATATTCAATAGCGATTAATTCAGTAGTTTCTCTATCAAGAGAAGAATTAGCACTTACCATTAATCCCATTGATAAGAATAATTTTTTAACAAGTTCAGTAACTGGAATTGCCATAGCTTCTGCAATTTCTGCAACCGACATACCATTTTCAAAGAATAAAATCTTTTCTTCTAAGTTAGAATTTTTATTTTCATTCTTTCTTACTGGTTTATTATTTTTATTACGTTTTTTCTTAGCTGTTTGCGTTTCTTGTTCACGAACATTATGGCTAGGTTTTTTTCTAGCCACTCTTTGCATTTCGTAATCATCTTCATCAATAAAAGATTCATATCTTGCAAGAGTTTCTTCATCAACTTTAACAGCAACTACTTCACCACTGTCTAAAATTTTAGTACGTGGTTTTTCTTGTACTGGTTTAACAACTTGTTCTACTGGTTTTTCTTGTTTCTTTTCTGTAGGCGTTGTTCCTTTAGTTGTTGTTTTTGTTGTTCCTTCATGTTTTTGATTATTTCTTGATACCGGAGCGTTATTGCCTTTTTGGCCAGTTCCTTGCGGAACATTTTCTCTTTTTGTTTGAGGAGTTCTGCTTGGTTCAGTTTTTTGTGTTTTTTGTTCGCCTTTTGCATTTGGAATCACCACTTTATTAACAGGTTTAGGTTTAGCTTGATTTTTGAAAGGATATGGCACATTATATCTTTTAGCCAATTTCTTTTCAGTAGCAGCATCAATCATTGTTTCTTCTTGTTGGTCTACATTTACACCAACATTTTCTAATAGGTTAAGTAATTCGCCTATTTCTACTTTAAATATTCCCGCTAAGTCTTTAACTTTCATATATATACCTCTTTCTATTAAGATCTTGATTTTAATTCTAAAATAGCTTTTGATAAACCATTATCATCAATTGCAAGAACAACGGGATTTTTAATTCCTGTTGCATTACTGATATCTATAATAGAATATCCTTCAAGCACTGGCACACTATAATGGAATGCCTTCTTAATAATTTTATCTTTAGTTGCATCTGAAGCTTCATTGGCTAAAATAATTAAATGTAATTTATTACTTTGTAAACTTTTAATAACTGAATCTGTACCTGCTACTAAATGTCTACTTCTTCTAGCAAGTCCTAAATAATTTAATATTTTATCCATATTATCTACCTCAAACTAACTTTTTTAATTCATCATAGATTTCTTGTGGAACAGCTGTTTCTAAAGCACGGTCTAATGTTTTTTTCTTTTGAGCAAGCTCGATAACTTTTATATCCTTGCAAACATAAGCACCATGACCTCTAACTTTTCCAGTAGAATCTATAACAATTTCTCCCTCTGGTGTTCTAACAACTCTTAGTAGTTCACTTTTAGGATGTTGTTCATTTGTAATAACACACTTACGAAGTGGTATTTTTTTGACTTTCATTTTCTTTACCTTTTATAGAACATTGATTTTAAATTTAATCTTTTCGCGATATGCAGTAGATTCATCTTTAATATCAATCTTCCATCCTGTAACTTGTGATGCAAGACGGGCATTTTGTCCACCTTTACCAATTGCAAGTGAGTATTGCATATCAGGAACAATTACTAAAGCTTGTCTTAAATCAGGATATACTAATACACTTAATACTTTTGCAGGTGAAATAGCTTGAGCAATTAATTGTACTGGATCATCATTCCATACAAAGATATCAATTCTTTCACCATTTAATGCATCATTAATTTGTTTAATACGAATACCTTGTAAACCAACACATGCGCCTTTTGCTTCAACATTTGGATTAGTTGATCTAACACCAATTTTTGTTCTATTACCAGCATCACGAGCCATAGCAACTATTTCAATAGTACCATCAGCAACTTCTGGAACAGCATTTTCAAATAAACGTTTTACAATACCTACATTTGTACGTGATACAAATACTTTAGGGCCTTTACCTGTTTCTTCTACTTTTGTAATATATACTTTAACATTTTCGCCAACTACTAAATTTTCAGTTGGTAATGCTTCTTTCTTAGGCATATATGCATCATAATCTAAACCAATACCTAAAATATAAGCATCTTCTAATACTTTATTAACACGAGCTGTAATCATTTCGTTTTCATGTTCTTTAAAGAATTCATAAGAACGTTTACGTCCTAATTCTTTTAAACCTTGACTAAATACTTGTTTAAATTGAGAAGCACCTTTTCTTCCAATTTCTTTTTCAATATTAATTCTAGTTTTAATAGTAGAACCAACTTTAACTCTTTCTTTAATTTGTTTTGCTTCTTCTAAAGTGATTTGACCAACTGGTCCTTCAGGATCAACTTCCGCAACAACATATTTATATTCAATGATTTTGATTTCTTTCTTTTCATAATTGAATTCAACTTGTACATCACCATTAAAACCTTCTAATGCACATGCTTTCTTTAATGCAGTTGCAACTTTTGACATTACATCTTCTAAAGATAGATTTTTTTCTTGTGCTACTACTTCAGCCCATTCATAAAAACTTTTACTTGTCATAATCTTACTCCTTTAAAATTTAATAGCTAATCTTACTTTAGCAATTTTCTTTCTTTCAATAGTTATTCTTTTTTTCTTTGTTTTTACTACAACATCTAATTCTAAAATATCATCATTAAAAGAAATTAAATCACCTTCAACTTCTTTTACTTCATATTTATCTACTAATATTTTAGCATATGTTTTAACATTTATGTATTTACCAATTGATCTAGATAAATCATTATCATTTTTTAGTTCTCTTTCACAACCCGGTGAAGATACTTCTAAACAATAACTTGTTTCAATTGGATCTTCAATATCTAATAAATCACTTAATTCTTGATTAACTGCTACAGCATCATCCATAGTAATACCCTCTAAAGAATCAATAATTATTTCTAAGATATGTTCTCCACGTTCTTTTTTAAAATTTACTTCAACTAACTCTACATTATTTTTTTCACATATCGGTAAAGCTAGATCCCAAATCTTTTGTTCTAAAGCCGTCATAACGTCTCCTTTCTAAATGAAAGAGCGAGTAACTAGTACTCACTCCAATTAGCAAATATCTTATTGTACTTATATAATACCATATATATTCATTTTAGTCAAGGAAAGCACGTATTTATTAATAATATATAAATTTATCAATAAAATATTTGTAAGATTATCTAGATTAAAAAATATCTTGATAATATCTTTTAAATATGGTAAAATAATATTGGTGATTATATGATAAAGGTAAAATTAAACAATCAAATTTTAGAAGTTCCTAAAGGAACAAAACTCTTAGATTTACTAGATAAAGATATTCAAAAAAATTATTATACTTGTTTAGTAAATGGCAGAATTAGAGAATTAAACTTTAAAATAAGTTTTGATGCAGAAATTGAATTTCAAGATATTACTAATATTGAATCAATGAAAACATATGAAGCAAGTGTAAGATATTTAATCGCAAAAGCTTTTTATGAATTATATCCAGATAAAAAAGTTATATTTAGTTATAATGTTTCAAGAAGTATCTTAGTTAGAAGTAATACTCCAGGTTTTATTATTGATTCTAATGTTGTGAAAAATATTGATGCTTATTTAAAAGAACTAATGGAAAAAGATTTACCTATTGAAAGATATACATTTACTTTAGAAGAAGGTAAAGATATATATAATAAGTTTAATTTAGAAGATAAATTAGATATTTTAAAGTATCGACCTGAAACAAATATCCATCTTTATAAATGTGGAGATTATTATAATTATACTCATAATTATATGGTCCCTTCTACTGGTTTTATTAAAGAAGTTATTTTAAAGGCATATGCTCCTGGTATTATTGTTCAATATCCAAGAGCAGAAACAAAGGGAATGATTCCCCATTTTGAAGAATCTAGAGTATATGGTAAAACATTAAAAGATGCGGCTAAATGGGCTAAAACTATCAATTGTGAAACAATTAGTAAAATCAATGAAAAAGTAGATCCTCTGTATGCAAGAGACTTTATTCAAACATGTGAGACTAAACATAATAATATGTTAGCTGAACTTGGTGAGATGATTCAAAAAGATATCGAAAACATTCGATTGATTGCTATAGCAGGTCCATCATCTAGTGGTAAAACAACTTTTTCGAATCGATTAAGAATTGAATTAATGTCTAGAGGTATCTTCCCTGTAACACTTAGTATCGATAATTATTATATAGATCGTGATAAAATTTTACCTAATGAAGATGGTGAAATTGATTTAGAAGATATTAATACAATTGATATTGAATTATTTAATCAACATTTACTTGCTTTAATTAATGGAGAAACTGTTGATATGCCAATATTTGATTTTAATGTTGCTAAAAGAACCCATTATAAGAAAGTATCAATTCCTAAAAATGTGCCAATAGTTATTGAGGGCATTCATGCTTTAAATGAACAAATGAGTTCATCAATTCCAGCACATCAAAAGTTTAAGATTTTTATTTCTCCACAAATTCAAATTAATATTGACGACCATTCACCAATATCTACAACAGATTTAAGATTAATTAGAAGAATGGTAAGAGATAAACAATTTAGAAATGCAAGTGCTGAACATACTTTAAGTATGTGGAAATCAGTAAGAAATGGTGAATTTAAATGGATTTATCCACATCAAGAAGCATCTAATTATGTTTATAATTCTGAACTTACTTATGAACTTTGTGTATTAAAAAAATATGCATTACCATTATTAAGAGAAATCACTCCAGATAATCCATATTTTATTACCGCGAACCGTTTAATTAAATATTTAAAATATTTTAAAGAAATTGATGAATCCGCAATACCATGTAATTCTTTAATTAGAGAGTTTATTGGGGGAAGCTGTTTTGAAGTATAAAAAGAGGCTTATTTAAGCCTCTTTTTTATTCGAATGTTTTATCATCATTCTTGATAATATACTTGTTTACAAATTTACTAAAATATGGGAGTATTGTTCCTACTAAACAGAATAATAAAACTGTATTAATATTAATTATATCTTTTCTTCCTAAAATTATTACACCCAATATAAGTGCTAAAATAGCGACTGTGACATCCAAGATTATTCTTGAAGTTCCATAACTAATCTTTTTAAATACTTTGTTGATAAGTATTGGCATAACATCGTATGGCGCAAGTCCTAAGTTTGCACCACCATATAATGCAATACCAAATACCATAATACCAATACCTAATAATGAATAAATTAGATTAATTACAATAGATGTAGATTCAATATTTAATAAACCTAATAAATACATAAATATATCACAAGATACTCCAGTTAAAGCAAAGTTTAAAATTGAACCAATATTGATTTTTTCTCTTTTAAAAATAATTGTTAATATTAAAAAAATACTGTTAACTGCTAAATAACAAACTGTAAAAGAAAAGAATGGCAAATCAATTAAATAATGAATTGAAAAAACTAATGCAGATAAGGCATCTTGTCCAAGTCCTGATAATTTTATAAAAGCAACACCTAAACCTAAACAAAATGTACCTAATAATACATATATAATTCTTTTAAAGTAACTCATTTATTTAATACTCCATAAAGTATAATTCCAGATGCAATACCAACATTTAATGATTCAATATTATTTTTCATTGGAATTATAATTAATTCATCTGCATATTCTTTTGACACATTACTTATACCATTTGCTTCATTACCAACAACAATTGCAAACTTATCCATTTTTTCTAGGTCGTTTAATGTTTTGTTTGCTTCTAAACTAGTTGTAATAATTTTAATATTATTTTGTTTTAATTTTATATATATATCTTCTAAATCTGTATAATAAATATTTGCTTTAAAAATAGCACCTTGTGTAGCTCTAATTGCTTTATCGTTATATATATCTACAGTATTATTACTTAATATTAAATGGTCAACACCAAGTGCTAATGATGTTCTAATGATTGTACCTAAATTACCTGGATCATTTACCCCATCTAAGATTAAGTATTTATCAGCTAGTTCAAATTTATTTTCTATAATATCTACAACTCCTAAAACATTTTGGGGAGTAGTTGTATTAGAAAGTTTTTCAATAATTTGATTGTTTACTAAAACTGTTTTAACATTATTAAATTTATTTAACAATAACTCATCATTTGATAATACAATTTTTAATACTTTATTTTTATATGCTTCTTCTACTAAGTGAAGTCCTTCTACCATAAATTTTTTTGTTTGATTTCGATATTTCTTTTGTTTTAATTGATAAATATCTTTTATTAATTGATTATTAATTGATGTTATTTTTTCCATATTATTTACCTATAAATGCAATTATAATATTCATCACAAATGAAATAACAAAAGATATTCCTAAACTGATAAAAAAGACTAAACTAAGAATATTTAATACTTTTTTATTATCTGGATTTTTAGTACATGCCAACATTGTTAAATTTAGTGCACTTAATAAAACTGGCATAATTAAGAAAGAACATATTAAAACAATAATTTGTCTTGTAGAATCCATTAAATAAACTTTTTCCATTGAAATAAAAGCAATCATAATTTTTAATTGTATGGTATTAAAAATTGGATATAAAGTAATTATGATTAACGGAATCATAATAAACCATAAATATAATGATGCTCTATTAACTACACTATCTTGTTCTACTGGTTCTTTATAATGATTATTAACTAAATAATTTACTGCTTCGTTAAATCGAGTTTGAATTTCTTGATAATGTTTATTAAATTCTTCTGTTTTAGAATTTTCTGTTTCATTAAAAATCTCATCATTTAATTTTTGTAATTCTAATTCTAAATTGTTTCTAATTTCTAAGGCTTCTTCAATTGAAGTTATTTCTTTATAAGCTTCCATTTTTATTCTCCTTTTTATACTGTGATAATAATATCATAAATTAGATATTTTGTAAAGAAAAAAAGCACTTACGTGCTTTTTCTTTTTTTAAAAACTAATTAGATTTTTGTTGTGATTTTGCCATAGAAACTAAACGTTTAGTCATTTCACCACCAACAGATCCGTTTTGACGTGCAGTAGCATCTGGACCTAGGTTAACGCCTAATTCATTAGCAATTTCATACTTCATGTTAGTTTCTTTAGTTTGTTTTGTTTTTGTACTAGTTGATCTTGATTGAGTCTTTCTAGTTTTTGAAGTTGAACTATTCATGGTTTGCACCTCCATTCATATATATTATTTTCAAATACAAATAATATATAATTAAATATTGGTGACAATTTTTACCAATTAAAAAATGTCTTCTTCTTCAGTTTTGATAACTTGATATTTTGTATTAGATGTTAATACAATATGTTGAATATTATTAATTGCTTCATCAATTAAAGATTCATAATCAAATTTATTTTCTAAATCAACAGCAACATCAAGTCTTGGTTTAATTTGTGGATGTTTTGGAACAAATACAGTACAACAATCTTCATATGGTCTTATTGAAATATCATATGTTCCGTATTTAATGGCTTTTTCAATTATATCTTTTTTATCAAGGGTTGCGAGTGGTCTAATAATTGGCATATTTGTTACATTATTAATTACAGATATACTTTCTAATGTTTGACTAGCAACTTGTCCTATATTTTCACCATTTACAATTGTCAAAGCTTTTTGTTTTTTGGCAACTCTTTCAGCAATTCGATACATCATTCTACGCATAATTGTGATACCATAATCATCACGAACATTTTCATATATTGATTTTTGAATGTTTGTGAAAGGTACTACATGTAGTAAGATTTTACAATCACTTTTATATTTAGTAATTACTTGTAATAAATCAACAACTTTTTGTAAAGCCATATCTGATGTATATGGTGGAGATGCGTAGTGAATTGCTTCAATATCCATACCTCTTCTTACAACTTCTAATCCCGCAACAACGCTATCAATTCCCCCACTAATCATTAACATTGCTTTACCTAAAGATGAACTTGGAAGTCCACCCATTCCATAAATGGATTCAGTATAGATAAAAGTCCCTTCTAAACGAACATCAACATTAATTGTAATATCTGGGTTATGTACATCAGCTTTTAAATTATCAATATTTCTAAATAGATGCCTTGATATTTCTTTAGTAATTTCAAGTGATGTCATTGTGAAATTTTTATTAGCTCTGTTTGTTTCTACTTTAAATGTTTTATTTGTTAAATCTAAATTTTTTAATGTATTTAAAGCTAATGCTTTTATTTCTTCTAAATTAGATTCACATTTAGAGACTTTACTAAAGGAATAAATACCAGGAATTGTTTTTAAAACTTCCACTACCGCATCAGCATCCTCACCATTTAAGATGACATAAAAGCGCATATAGTCTGATTCAAATTGTAATTTTGTAAAAATACTTAAAGCCTTTTTAATATGATTATTAACTAGTTTAATAAATTGATTGCGGTTAGCTTTTTTTAAACTAAGTTCTCCATATCTAATTAAAATATGATTATACATAATAGTTACCTACTTTTTTAAATATTCTTTTAATTCTTTAATTAATGTATCAATTTCTTCTTTAGTATTATGATGACTTAAGCTAATTCTAATACTTGTTGTAGCTAGTGTTAAATCATTAGTTAATGCATATATCGTTTTTTCAGGTTTTTTAGTTTTTGATCCACATGCCGAACCAATTGAAACATATATTTCTTTTTGTTCTAGATGATGCATAATTGTTTCAGCATTGTGTTCTTTAATACTTATATTAACAATATAAGGAGATACATTTTTTACTGGTGAATTAATTGTAATGTTTAATTCATTTAATTTGTTTCTTAAATATTTATTTAATTCTAAAACATAATTATAATTATTATCTAAATTCTTATAAACATTTTGAATTGTTTTACTAGTTGTTACAGCACTCGCTAAATCAACTGTACCTGGTTTAATTCCAAGTTGTTGATTTGCCCCTTGAATATGTGATGTAAGATTAATTTTATTATTATAAATTAATGCACCACTACCTTTAATTCCTTCTAATTTATGAGAGCTCATAGTAAATAAATCAACTTGATTAAAATCAAAATTATTTTTAATTTTACCTAAACCTTGTACAGCATCTACATGAAGTTTACATCTAGGATATTCTTTTAGAATATTAATTACTTCATTAATTGGTTGAATTGAACCAATTATATTATTAACCCACATAATTGATACTAATACTGTTTCTTTTGTAAGTGATTCTTTTAATTGATTTAAATTAATAATTCCGTTACTATCGATATCAAGATATACAACATCAAAGCCTAATGTTTCTAGAGATTTAAAAACATTAAATACAGATGGATGTTCAATCTTTGTCGTAATTACTCTTTTATTTTGATTAATATAATTATTACAAATACCATGAATAGCAAGATTATTAGCTTCGGTTGCACCAGAAGTATATATAACATTATGGTCTTTAAGTTTTAAAACTTCTTTTACAACTTCAATAGATTTTTGTAATAAGTTATTTGATTTAATTCCCATTGTATATGCACTACTTGAGTTATACCAATATTCTAATGAGATCTTATTATAAAGTTCTAAAATTTCTTTTGTTGGCTTAGTTGTTGCTGTAGAATCAAAATAAATCATTTTGCTCACCTCTAGTTAAATATTATATCTAAAAAGCATTACTTTTGCAAATATTATAAAAAAAATGTATAATGAAATCGTAATTAAGAGGTGATTATTATGAAACATTTTGAATACGCACCATCACCAATGGTATGCACTAAAAAAATTGCATTTGATTTAGATGAAGAAAATAGAATCCATAATTTAGTTTTTACAGGCGGCTGTAATGGTAACCTAAAAGCTATTTCTAAACTTTGTGAAGGTCAATTAGCTGAAAATGTAAGATCTATTCTAAAAGGTAATACATGTGGTATGCGTAGTACTAGTTGTGCAGACCAATTAGCTAGTGCCATTGAAAATGCGTTAAACTAAAACAATAAATTCTAATTTATTGTTTTTTATTTTAGGAGGATATATGAACACTAATAAAATATTAGAACTTGTTCATAATGATGAAAGTATTAAAGAGTCAATCGGAACAAAACAAGAGAAAACTGTTCATCAATTTTTAAAATACTATATATGTAATAATTCTGAATACCATGAAATTAATATTAATCGAAATGTAGTTGATATTTTAATTGATAATCATATATATGAAATTCAAACAAGAAGTTTCAATTCTTTAAGAAGTAAATTAGATAAATTACTTGATAATTATCAAATAACAATTGTTTATCCATTATGTATTAAAAAAATGTTATATAAAGTTGATGAATCAGGAGAAATAATTCAAATTAGAAAATCACCTAAAAAACTTCACCCTTTATCAATTGGCTATGAATTATATAAAATTAAAAACTATTTAAAACATCCAAATTTATCTTTTAAAATAGTTTTATTAGATGTTAATGAATTTAATACTACTAGAATTAATAGAAGAAAACAAACAAGACTTACTAGAATTGATCAATTTCCTAATGAAATATTGGGTGAATATAATATTTATCATTCTGGTGATTGGAAATATTTAATGCCAAATATCGATATGTTTACAACTAAGGATTTTATTAAAATAACAAAAATGAGTTTAAAGCAAGCAGGTAGTACTTTAAATGTATTAAGATATTTAGATGTAATAGAAGTCGTAGATAAAAATAAAAATGCGTATATATACAAAATAAAAAAAGAGTCATAGACTCTTTTTTATTTTGTAGCTAAGAAATCAACTAATGATACAACACCATTTAAGATTACTACGATACCAGCAACTGTATACATTGTAACTGCTAAACCGCCCCAAGCACCGCATAAGCATAAACCACCAATAATAGAAATAATTGGAGCTGCAAATACTAATAAATTAGCAAGTAAACCTTTAGGTCTTTTTGCTTTAAATACTTGTAATAATGAAGTAACACCATTAATAATTAATACAACACCTAGTAATACAGATGCAATAACAACGATTAACCATGATAATACAGCAGCAACAACACCTACAGCAATTTTAACTAAACCGTTAACTAATTGACCTCTTTTAACGATATCTAAAACACCAACAACGATTAGATATACACCAAAGATAGTAACTGCTATGCTAACGATAGCACCTTTCAAAGTAATTAATAATACACCTACTACGATTGTAGCAATGGCCATTAATAATTTGTTTGCTTTTAAATCTTTCATTTTTAATTTACCTTTCTTTTTTAAAATTTACATATATATTATATCACTATTTTCTTATTTTGCAAGTTTCTTGCGAAGAAATGCAAATATAGCAGCAAGAATATAAAATACTAAGTTTACTAATACAATTGAAGCTGCACTTGAATATCTTGAAAATAAGAAGAAAGCTATTAAGAAAGAAACTACGGAAATGATAACTGAAGAAATTACAACTTTCTTAAAATTGTGGAAAATTCTCATAGAAGTTAAAGCCGGGAAAATGATTAAACTAGAAATTAATAATGTACCCATTACTTTAATTCCAATAACAATTACAATTGCTGTGCTTAATGCAAGAATTATATTGTATAATCTTGTATTCATTCCACTAGCTTTCGCAAAGTTTTCATCGAAAGAAACCGCAAATATTCGGTTATAAGAAAAAATAAATACAATAATTATTATTAATGAGAATGGTAAAATATAACTAAGTTCAGAAACTGTTGCCGTAGTAATACTACCAAACATATAACTATTTATATCTGATGAGAACCCATCTGATAAATTACCAGCTAAGAAACCTATTGCAAGTGCACTAGAAGATATTAATCCAATAGCAGCATCTGTGTGGGTTTTTTTATTTTCCCCGATTCTAATTAATACATAAGCCGCAATAACAACAACAGGTATTGCAATATAAAGTGGTTGTGTACCAACTGCTAAAGCAACTGCAGTTGAACCAAAACCGACATGTGATAATCCATCACCAATCATTGAGTATTGTTTTACTACTAATACTACACCTAACATTGCTGCAGTTATTGATAATAATAATCCAACAATTAATGGGACTTTCATGTACTTAATAATATCAGTTATATATGTCATTATATTAAGCATGATCGTGACCTCCTACATATTGAGAGGCATAATTAGAATGTCTATATTCTTCTGGAGAACACATTAAACTTTCATCATGACCTAAATATAATATCTTGTTTACATATGGCATTGCGATATCAACATTATGAGTAATTAAAATTATTGTTACATTTTCTTCTTTATTAATCTTTTTTAACATTTCATAAAAAGATAGAGCAGCTTTCATATCTAAACCTTGTAATGGTTCATCTAAAAATAATAATTTATCAGTAGAACATAATGCTCTCGCAATTAATGTTTTTTGTTGTTCACCACCTGATAAACCTTTAAATGGCTTATTTTTTAGATGTGCAATTTCTAAGTATTCTAAATATTTATTAACAAGTTCTTTTTCTTTTTTTGTGTAAAAAATTTTAGCTCCCATTTTACCAATACAACCACTTAAGACAATTTCATAAACTGTAGCTGGGAATGATTCATTTACTTGTAAATCTTGAGTTAAATAACCAATTGAAGATTTTTTTAACTCAATATCAAATAAGATTTTTCCTCCAAGAGATGGAGTTAATTTTAAAAGTGTCTTAATTAGTGTTGATTTACCAGTTCCATTGTTACCAATAATACATATAAAATCACCACTATTAATTGTAAAACTAAGTGTATTTAATACACGGTTATTGTAACCAATTTTTAAATTTGAACATTCAATTAGTTTCATTATTTTAACTCCTTTCTTAAAGCAATTATATTATTATTCATAATATCAATTAATGTAATTCCTTTTTTAAAATCAATACTTGATACATTATGTCCTGAATGAAGTAATTGTAATTCACATAAAGTATCATTAATTATTCTTTCCGCAACCCCTGTTGATATTAATTCTTTTACATATAAATTTTTTACATTATCTTTAATAATTGTTTCATGCATCTCAATGATATCAAAAATAGATGGTTCTATTTCAGTAGCACATGTTTCATAGATTGATTCATATTTTAAATTAAATTCTTTAAAGAAATAGTACATCGCAAATGGTGTGCCAAAATAAAATGTTTTATCTTGTGCTTCAATACTTAATTGATTCATTTCTAAAATAATCTTATCGATTTCAAACACATATGAATCACGATTTTTTTCATAAAATTCTTTATTTGTTGGATCTAGTTTTATTAATTCATCACAAATATCATAAGCCATAAATTTTAAATATGTTGGGCTTGTCCAAATATGAGGATCATGATCATGAACGTGATCATGATTAGTATGATGTTCGTGTTTTTCTTCAACTTCTTCTAAAATAATATTTTCATTACTTGATAAATCTAAAACTAAACCTGTGGAGTCATCTTTTAAATCAACAGCCCATTGTTCTAAACATCCCGCCATATAGATAAATAAATCACATTTTTTAATACGAATAATATCTTCTACAGATGGATCATAACTATGAGTGTCAATACCTGGTGATACGGTTAAATATAACTCTACTTTATCTTTTGCAATCCATCTAACAATATCATATTGAGGAAAGATTGTTGCTACAACTGTTATTTTATTATCTGGTATTTCTACACAACCTGTTAACAAGAAACAGATTAAAAACCAAAAAACAAGTAATTTTTTTGTCATAGTTATCGCCACCTTTCTTAGTTATATTATACCACACTTTTGATGATAAGTAAATAAAAAAATGAAAGAAATATTTCTTTCATTTTATTTATTTTTTTCAATTGGTAAAGCATCAATTTCTTCTTTAACTTTCGGATCTCTTGAAATATCATAAAGTAAAGTTAAGAAATATCTTTTTAAATTGGGATTCTCTTGAATTTTAGGTTCAGTTGAGATTTTCTTTAAAGTAGAAAGAATTTTAATGTTTGGTCCAAATTGAATCTTTTTATTTTCTAAGACACTTTTCATTTCTTCAACATCAGTTGGATTTACAGCTTCTCCTGGCATTTCATTTATTTGTTTTAATAAAGCTTGAATTTGATCACTAACAATATAACTATTTGATAAATAAGCACAAACAAGTGCTGCTTTTTTATCATTTACATCATAAAAATATTTAGATAATAAATAATAACAATTAGCTATTTGAAATCTATTATAAGATAGTTCTAATCCTTTTTCAATCTTCACAAAAAACTTATCAATATTTCCAAGTTTTAAATATGATTCACCTTGTAAAATATAAGCATCTGTAAATACACCATCATACTGAATAGCTGTATCTAATACTTTGATTGTTTCTTCGTAATCTTCTAAGTAAAATAAATTATATCCTAAATGAAAATAATAACTTGCATATGGTTCTTCTAATCTTAACAATACTTTACGTTCTTTATTTAAATGAATATCATAGTACATGTGTTCGAATAAATTATTAAATGAAACAAATTGTTGATTATCTTTAATTGGTCGATTAATTGGAAAAGTATCAATTAATTTAACTATTTGTTCTTGAGCTTTAGCATATTCTTTCTTCTTTTCTAAATCGATTACTTCTTGAAACATTTCTTTTCTTTTTTGAAAGCTTTCTTTAGCTTTATTTAAAAGAAATTGTTTAGCCTCATCACCATATCTTTTTTCTAATAATCTTAATGTTTGATTAACCATTTCAATTAATCCTAAACTTTTAAAATGATTAGCTTCTTTAATTAAGAATTGAAAGTCTTCTTCAATGTTGCCAGTTAGTTTTTCTTCTAATGCCTCTAAGATTTTTTTATCTTCCATATTAAAATTCCTCTAGTTTTGTATGTTCTTTAGAAATAAATAATAATTCGTTATCCGCAACAACTTTTTTAATTATTTGTTTTACTATTACTTCTAATGGTGAATTTTCTGAATAATTACTTTCAGCAATAAAATTAACTCTTTCATCTCTTAATAATTGTTCTACTTTATGTTTTTCTTTTTTGTTGTAGATTGCTATAGAATGCCCACCATATTGTTTTACTAATTTCATACATGGAACATCAGTTAATCCATCACCAAAGTAAATCATATTTTGATATGGTATTCTTCTTTCTTCATCTGGAAGTTTTTTATTTAATTTAACATCATCTAAAACTTCTAATACACCTTTAGATATTCTAAATAAGAATTGAGTTTTTGTTGTAAAGTTTACTACTTGTTGAGGCCAGTCTGCATTACCTCTTTCATTATAGTGGAATTCACAAGCATAAATCTTTTTAAATTCTTTTGCGATTGGCGTTCCTTCAATAATTTCTCTTAAGCCACTAGAAATAATATAGTGTTCTATTTCAACACCTAAACTTTTACCAAATGCATTAATTCTTTTAAACCAAGTCTTTACACCTTTATAAAGTATTACATCTTTTCCTAAATCTTGAAAAGATTGTTTTGTGATTGGTAAATCTTTTTTCTTTGCAAGTTTCATCATTAAATACATATATGCAAGTATTCTATCCATTCCATTTTTAACAGATATTCTATTTGCTTCACTCCAAAACTCATTTGATTCCATTCCAATACTTGGAATAAAACTATATTCTTGCATATCTTTAGCACATAATGTTTTATCAAAGTCATACATTAATGCTATTCTAATTGTTTTATTTTCCATATTATCACTCCTATCTAAATTATAAACTATTTGTTTTTTTAATTCAAGTAAATTATTACATACTATTCTGAATTTTAAGTGATATCCTATATACTTGTTTTAAAACTTAATTTAAGGGCTAAAATTCGCTCATTTTGGAAAGTTTATTAATTTTTGTAATAACTTTACATACTTAAATTAAAAAGTTAAAATTTAGAACTTTATTTTAGTTACTTCTGCTGTAGTTAAAGTATAAATAGAATTATCTATTTCTACTACTAATTCAGCATCTAATGTAATATCTAATACTTTAGCTATATATTCTGTATCATTAATATTTACTATTACTTCTTTATTAATTAAATTGGATTTATGAATATATTCTTTCATATAAGAAATATCATCAATATTATCTAAAGCTTTATTTAAGTTATTGATAATATTAATAATTAACTCATTTCTAGATGTTTTAATATTTGTTAAATCTTCAATAGTAGAAGCTTTTTTAGATAATTCTTCATCAAAAGTTTGACTATATGTATTAATTCCAATACCAATGATAAGTTTTTCTAACCTATTGTTAACAATCACTGATTCAACTAGTATCCCACAAATCTTTTTATCTTTTAAATAGATATCATTAACCCATTTAATTTTAGTATTATCATTTATTAATTCATCAATAGCATTAGATACAATTACTGCTGTAATTGGTGTAACTTTATTTAAATATTTTAAATCAATCTTTTTAAAAGTTAAAAGACTCATATAAATACCTTTATTTTTATTAGAAACAAAATTACGATTAAGTCTTCCAACTCCACTTGTTTGTTCTTCAGCTATTAATAATGTATCAGTAAGATAAGTCGCATTTTTGAGAATTTTGTTTGTTGATGTACAAGTTTCTAAATATTCTACTTTAATATTTGCTAGTTTATTTTCTATGAAGCTTTTATTGATTATCATAAATCTTTTCTCCTATACTCTAATTATACAAAAACTTATTGTTCTTAGCAAATGAAAACTATAAAAAAGAATCTGTTTTTAAACAGATTCTTTATTTATTACGATGTTTTCTTCTAGCTTCTGCTAAATCTAAAATTAATTGTTCAGTTTTAGTCCAACCAAGACAAGGGTCTGTAATTGATTTACCATAAATACCTTCATCAGCTTTTTGAGCACCATCTTCAATATATGATTCAATCATTAAACCTTTTACTAGTTTATAAATTTCTTCATTCATAAAAGTACTACTAACAACTTCTTTAGCAATACGAATTTGTTCTTCCCATTTTTTATTTGAATTACTATGGTTTGTATCAACAATAACACCTGGATTTTTTAATCCTGACTCTTTATATAATTTAAGTAAAATACTTAAATCTTCATAATGATAATTAGGGTGTGATAAACCATGTTTATCGACATAGCCTCTTAATATTGTATGCGCATATTCATTACCACTGCTAATTACTTCCCAACCACGATAAATAAAAGTATGTGAGTGTTGAGCAGCATATACCGCATTCATCATAACAGATAAATCACCACTTGTAGGATTTTTCATTCCAACAGGTACATCAATACCACTTGCGGTTAAACGATGTGCCTGATTTTCAACAGATCTTGCGCCTACTGCAACATATGATAATAAGTCAGATAAATAGCGGTGATTTTCTGGATATAACATTTCATCAGCACAAGAGAAACCTGTTTCTTCAAGTGCTCTCATGTGTAATTTTCTAATAGCGATTAAGCCTTTTAACATATCTGGACTTTCTAATGGATTAGGTTGATGTAACATACCTTTGTAACCCGCTCCAGTAGTTCTTGGTTTGTTTGTATAAATTCTTGGAATTATTACAATTTCATCACTTACTAAATCTTGAACTTTTCTTAGTCTTTTAATGTAATCGATAACCGCATCTTCTCTATCTGCTGAACATGGTCCAATTACTAGTATTAATTTATCTGATTCACCAACAAAAACTTTTTTTATTTCCTCATCATTTTTTTGTTTAACTAAAGCTAATTCTTCACTAATTGGATATAGTTCTTTAATTTCTTTTGGTGTTGGTAACTTTCTTAAAAAATTCATGTTCATAATATCACGTCCTATTTATCAAAATATTTTCTTCTTTTAGTAGAAGTACGCATAATATTTTTCATACTTTCTACATCATTGTTTTCTATTGTCTTTTTAAGATTTTCAAATTGTACTAAAAAAGAATCCATTTGTCTTAATAATTCATCTTTATTAAGTAAAAATAATTCACTCCACATATCTTCATTAATTTTAGCGATTCTTGTTAAATCTCTAAAAGAATCCCCAGTATAATCTACAAGATGAGTTGAATCTTTACAAGTCATTAAGCTAACCGCAATACAGTGAGTCAATTGAGATAAGAAACCAATCATTTCATCATGTTCTTCAATACTTAACTTTGTGATTGTTTTAAAGTTTAATGCCCTTCCAATTTCATAAGCTACTTCAATTGCTTTATCAGTTGAATTGATAGTTGGTGTAATAATATAGTTCGCATTTAAGAAAATGGATTTATCACTATTTTCTACACCATATACTTCTTTACCTGCCATTGGGTGAGCACCAATATATTCAAGGTCTTTTCGAATAAAAGTTTCTATTTCTTTTACTAACCAAGTTTTTATACCTGTTACATCTGTAAGAATTGTATTTGGTTTAATTAAATGTTGATATTCTTTTAACCAATTAACAAATACTTTTGGATATAAACAAAAGATTATGACATCAAATAATGCTAAATAATCTTTTGAAACAAAACTTTGACCATGTTTAATAATTTTTTTATTAATTGCATATTCAATTGAACTTTCTTTAATATCGATTGCACCTACTTCATATCCGGCATCTGTTAAACCTTCCGCATATGATCCGCCTAATAAACCTAAACCAACAATTAGAATTTTTTTATTCTGCATCTTCAACTACCTCAATTCCTAATGCTTTTAAATCTTTAAAGAAATTTGGATAACTTTTTTTAACCGCATTCGTTCCATTAATAGTTCCACCAAATTGTGTTAACATAATTGATAATGCCATAACAATTCTATGATCATTATGTCCTTCTAATATTTCATTTGGTCTATGTAAATTAGTATTATCAATAGACACTTCGTTATCAAGTTCATTAACGATTACTCCAAATTTATTCAGTTCAACTGCTAAATCATTAATTCTATTACTCTCTTTAATCTTTAATCTTTTTGTATTAATAAAATGTCCACCATATTTTAAACTTGCAAAAGCAAATAATATTGGGCCTAAATCAATACAATCACATATATCAATTGTTGAATACTCTTTATTTAAAGACTTAAAATGTTCTAGATACTTTTTATCACCTTGAAGAGATTTTTCATTTAAACCTAACAATTTAATATTACCATCAAAATAATTTAAAGCATCAATAAAAGAAGCATTAGAATAATCACCTTCAACAATACAATCATCAAGTTGATATTCTTGATTACCAAATACTTTAAAACCATTATTTGTTTTTTCAATTTTTATCTTTGCTTGTTTTAAAACATCTAGTGTAATATCAATATAATTTTTACTTTCAATATTTGTTGTAATATTAACTGTACTATCTTTTTTAAGTAAAGGTAGTGCAAATAAAAGTCCAGTAATAAATTGACTACTAATATTTCCAACTATTTCAAAGTTATCACTTTTTAAACTTCCTTCAAAAGAAATAGAAGTTTCATCTTTAACAACTTTAATATTTTGTTTTTCACATATTTTTATATATGGTTCAATACCTCTTTCAATTAATCTAGAAGTTCCAATAAACGTTACTTTTTTACCAAGTGTTAGTGCAATTGGAATTAAAAATCTTAAAGTAGAACCACTTTCATTACAATTGAATTCTAATTCATCATTTAGTAAACAATTATTGTTTTTTACTAATATCGTGTTATCTTTATAAACTACTTCTTTTCCTAAACTTTTTAAACAACTAATAGTTGCAATAATGTCTTCACTTAAATCAATGTTTTTTACTACAACATCTTTTTTAGTTAGTGCTGCAGCAATTAATAATCGATGAGCATAACTTTTTGATGGAGGAACTATTATAGTTCCACAAGACTTAGATTTATTAATAGTTAGCTTCATCAATTACTCCTTTCTAGTTATTTAGTAAATATTCAATAGCTTCGATATATCCTTTAAAACCATGTCCCATTATTGTTTTTTTAACAGCCATTCTTACATAACTTGTTTGTCTAAAATCTTCTCTTTTAGTTACATCACTAATATGTACTTCAACACAAGGAAGATTAACTGATTTTAAAGCATCAAGTAAAGCAACACTTGTGTGTGTATAAGCAGCAGGATTAATAACAATTCCATCAAATCTTTTAAAATATGCTTCTTGAATTTTATCTACTAAACTTCCTTCATGATTTGATTGATATATTTCTAAATCAATTTTTTTATTTTTCGCATAATCAGTTAACATATTACACAAATCTAAATATGTGTCAGTACCATATACTTCAGGTTCTCTAATTCCTAACATATTTAAGTTAGGCCCATTTATAACTAATATTTTCATTATTTTACCTCTTCTATAATTTTAGTTATAACATCATTAATTTTAGTATTATTTTTAACTACTATATCAGCAGCTATTTTATATATTTCATATCTTTCGTTATATAATTTTTTTAAATCATTAAGATTACTTGATAATGGTCTATCACTTGCAGGCATTAATAAATTAACATCACGATCAATGAATACCACAATACCATTCTTTTTTAATCTTTCAATATTAACTTGTCTTTTAATTACTCCACCACCAGTAGAAATAATTAAATTATTCATTTTAGCAATTCTTTCGACTACTTTTTCTTCAATATCTCTAAAGTCTTTTTCATTGTCTTTATTTAAAAATTCACTTATTGGCATTTGAATTTCTTCTTCAATTAATGTATCAATATCAACAAAGGTTTTATTTAATTCTTTAGCTAGCTTTTTACCAATTGTTGTTTTGCCGCAAGTTGGCATACCAATTAAAACAATGTTTTGTTTTTGAAAATAAATTTCTTCAAATACTTCATCAATTAAATCATGTGATACTTCAATATCTTGGAAGATTGCTGAAGCATACACAGCTTGGGATACTAACATGTATAATCCACTAGCATATTTTAAATTATTTGTTTTAGCATTTTGAAGAATTGTTGTTAATAATGGATTATATACAACATCAACAACACCAACTAAATTTTTAAATAATTTAATATCAATTAATAATCCATCATTATTTGGATACATTCCACAAGGGGTTGTATTAATTATTACTTCTGCATCAGTATGTTTTTCTATTACTTCTTCATAAGTAAAAGTACCAATTTCTCCATTAATTGATGCATAAATTATTTCTTTAGCACCTAATGTTTTTACAACAACAGTAGCTGTTTTAGAAGTACCACCTGTGCCTAGTATTAAAACTTTTTTGTTTTCAACATTGATATTTCTTTTTTCAATTAAACTTTTTAACCCATAATAGTCTGTATTATATCCATATAGTTTACCATCTTTATTAACAACAGTATTAACTGCCCCAATTGATAAAGCAATATCATCAATATAATCTAAATATGGTATAACTCTTTCTTTGTATGGGATTGTAACATTTATAGAAATAAAATCACGATTTTTGAAAAACTCATCAAAGTCATCTTTTGCAACTTCACATAGTTCATACTTATAATCAGCAATTCTTTCGTGGATTTCTTTTGAGAAACTATGTCCTAGTTTTTCTCCTATCAAACCGTATTTCATAATACTATTCCTCGTATTCTAAAAAATCTTCTCCGTAACGCATACTTAATAAATCAGCTACAACTAAAGCAACAATTGAATCTATCACTACTGCAATTCTTCTAACGATTGCGGGATCGTGTCTGCCTGTTACTTTTGTCTCAACATTTTCGCCTTTAACAAAATCAATTGTATCTTGAGATAAACCAATTGATGGTGTTGGTTTAATTGCGGTGTTAAATACAATAGGCATACCATTAGTAATACCACCATTTATTCCACCATTATTATTCGTTTTAGTAGTCACTTTTTCATTAACTATTTCAAATTGATCATTACAACTTGATCCTTTTAAATTTGCAAAATTAAATCCTGCTCCAAATTCAATTCCTTTTACACCACCAATTGAAAATACTGCATTCGCAATCTTTCCTTCAACACTTGAAAACCAAGGTTGTCCTAAACCAACGGGTAAACCAATAATAGCAGTTTGAAGAATACCACCAATTGAATCTTTTTCTTTTTTTGCTTTTAATATTTCATTTTGGATATCTTCTTCAATATTTGAAATTACGGGAATAATTTTACCGCTTAATTCTTTTACTTCTTTTTCTACTTCTAAAAAGTCTTGATCAACAACATTTCCACATTTTTTAATGTGTGTACCAATATATATATTTTTCTTTTCTAATGCTTTTAAAACTATTGAACCAACAGCAACAATTGGAGCAGTAATTCTCCCAGAGAAATGACCTCCACCACGATAGTCATTAAAGCCATGATATTTTACATGTGCAACATAATCAGCATGAGATGGTCTAGCAATAGATTTAATTTCTTCATAATCTTGACTTCTTGTATTATGATTTTCAATTAAAAGACAAATTGATTCTCCGGTTGTATAACCATTAAATACACCACTAACAATTTTGAAATCATCAATTTCAATTCTTGGTGTTTCTCCATTCATTGGTCTTCTTTTTTTTAGTTGTAATTTTATAAATTCTTCATCAACTTTAATACCTGGGCACATTCCATCAAGTACAGCACCAATTATTTCATTATGGCTTTCACCAAACAATGTTAATCGTACATTATCACCAACAGTATTACGCATAAGAATTCCTCCTATTATTTTAAATAATCTTTAATTGATTCTAATTCAATATTTAAGAATTTAAAGTTTCCTTTTTCTTCAACATAAACAATTGTAATTTTGTTTCCACTTCTTTTTTTATCTAAACAAATATAATCATATAATAATTTTTTTTCAACATTATGACTTATAGGTAAATAATATTTTTCTAAAACTTCTTTTAATTCTTTTTTTACTTTAGGTGAGGCAAAATATAACATTCCTAGCCCTACACATTCACCATGTAAATATTTTGTTGAGCTTTCAATAGCATGACCAATTGTATGACCATAGTTTAAAACTCTTCTTAAACCTTTTTCTTTTGGATCTGCTTCAACAATCATTTTTTTAACCACTAAAGCTTTAGTAACTATTGTTTCAATATCATCAAATAAATTATTAGAATTTTTTATTAAATCAAATAATTCTTGGTCATTTGTTAATCCCATTTTAATTGCTTCTACAAGCCCTGAATGTAGTTGTCTATCATCTAATGTTTTTAAAAGATCAGTATCAATTAATACTTTATGTGGAGGATAAAAAGCACCTACAATATTTTTTATTCCACATTTATCAATAGCAGTTTTACCACCTATTGAAGAATCAACTTGAGAAAGTAATGTTGTGGGAATATTATAAAATGTAATTCCACGCATATATGTTGATGCAACAAAACCAGCTAAATCACCAACCACACCACCACCGACTGCAACTATACAATCAGTTCTTGAAAACTGATGTTCTACTAAATAATCTAAAATTTTTCCATAGTTTTCAAAAGACTTACTTGCCTCTCCTGATGCAATTGTATAAATGTAACCTTCTTTTGACTTTTCTTTAACAATGTTTGCATAATTACTAGGAACTAAACTATCTGTTAAAATTAATACTTTTCGATTTAAATCTAGATATTCCTTAACATGATTTATGCAACCTTTTTCAATTACTACATCATAGTTAAAGTCATTCATCTTAACTGGTAAAATCATTTTATCACCTCTAATTATTAAGTGTATAATTACCTACTATTTTTAATTTATCACAGAACACTTGTAATGCTCTTAACATTTCTTGTCCATCTTTAGAATAAATATTTCCTTCTAATTCTGCATAGAAATAATAATTCCAAATTAAACCTTTCATTGGTTTACTTCTTAAGCTTCGCATATTGAAACCATGAGAACCAATTATATTTAAAGTTTTAGCAAGGGCACCTGCTTCATTTTTAACTGTAAATACTAAGATAAAGTGTTCACCCATTTTATCTGTTTTTTTATAATCGTTTAAACATTTTGTGAAAGCACCAAATCGAGTAGTGTTATTAAAACTAGAATTAATGTTAGCCTCAATAATTTCTAAATCATAAATATTTGATGTATCACTAGATGCAATTGCTGCAATACTTTCATCACTTGATTCAGCAACTAATTTTGCGGCTACAGCAGTATTACTTGCTTCTTCTTCAATAAAACCATGTTGTTTAATATATTCACTACATTGTGATAATGCTTGTTGATGGCTTATCACTTTTTTTATTTGTCTTTTTTCAGTTCCTTTTTTTGCAACTAAATTTTGAACAACTTCTAGTTCAATTAATTGATTTAAATATAAGTTTCCAGAAAACATTAGATCCATTACTACACCTACGTCTCCTGCATAACTATTTTCTAATGGTAATACACAAGCATCACATTCGCCATTTTCTACAGCTTTATAAGCATCTGTAAAATCAGAATATGAAATATATTCAGCACTAGGGAACATTTTAGTAGCCGCAATATATGCGAAAGCACCTCTAACCCCACTATATGCAACTTTCATACCATTCAATATTCTTGATTGATATTTTTTAGAAATATTCATTGTTTCTTGAATAAAATTAACATAGTATTCGCGAATTACTTCATCAGTTACAAATTTTGAATTTTTATTAATTAGTTCTAATTCTCTACTAGCATCTGTTATTGGTAAACCATTTTCTTTTTTGTATTCAGCAATTTGTCTTGCAGCTTTCATTCTTTCTTCAAATAATTTTGCAATTTCTTCATCAACTGCATTGATCTTTTTTCTAGCTTCTTCTAATTTATTCATATTAGCCTCTTCTAAAATCTTCTATTAATTTTTTAAATGCTGGTAATGCATTCAAGATTTGTTCTTTTGAAACACAATAAGATATACGAATATATCCACCACAACCAAATGAATCACTTGGTACTAATAATAACTCATATTTTTTAGCATATTCACAAAATGCTTTTGCATCTTCATCTATTGATTTAACAAATAAATAAAATGCCCCATCTGGATTAATTACTTCATATCCATATTCAGTTAAAGCTTTACTTAAAATATTTCGATTTTCTTTGTAAACTTCAATATCAGAAGTATATCCTAAACAATTAGGAATCATGTATTGAAATAATGCGGGAGCACAAACAAAACCTAAAGATCTTCCAGATCCACATATAGCATAAAAAACATCTTGAACATTATTCATTGTATTTGATAAAACAATATACCCAATTCTTTCGCCTGGAAGCGATAATGATTTACTAAAAGAATAACAAACAATTGAATCATCATAATAATTCGTAACAAATGGATATTGAATGTCACTATATATTAATTCTCTATAAGGTTCATCAGATATTAAATAAATAGTATGATTTAATTCAGATGATTTCTTTTTTAAAATTGTTGATAAGTTTTTAATTATTGATTCATCATAAACAACACCAGTTGGATTATTAGGAGAATTAATAATAATCGCTTTCGTATTATTATTAATAGCTTTTTCAATCTTTTCAAAATCAGGTAAAAAAGTATTTTTATCTGATTCCACTACAACTACTTTACCTTTTGCCTTTTCAATAAAAACTTTATATTCAGGAAAATATGGTGCAAGTACTATTACTTCATCATTTTCTTCTAAAATAGCATTTAAAGAAATTGTTAAAGATGCTGCAGCACCTGCAGTCATATAAACATATCGATAATCTAAATTAGCTTGATATGTTTTATTTAAATATTCTACAATACATTGACGAACCAAATTATCACCAACTGCAGAAGTATAACCATGTAATTTAGTGGAATCATTTTCATTAATTAGTTTAATTAAAGTTTCATTAACAATACTTGGAGCTGGTACACTAGGATTACCAATACTAAAATCAAATACATTTTCTTCGCCAATTTCTTGTTTTCTTTTTTTACCGTATTCAAAAAGTTCTCTAATTGCTGATGCTTTACATCCCAATTCTTTCATTTCTTGATTAATCATATTGGTCTCCTTTCACAAGTTATATTAACTTATTATAATATTTTTTTTGTTTTTTGTCTAATGTATTTATTTTTTTTGTTTTAAAAAAGAATATTTTTATATTTTTCAAATAATATTTTCAAATGAAAATTTCCTATATATAAATTATTTTTAAAAATAAAAACATCAAAAGAATAAATCTTTTGATGTTTATTTTTTTATTATCCAAAAATACTTAATAATAATCCTGCAGCAACTGCACTACCAATAACACCAGCTACATTTGGACCCATAGCATGCATCATTAAATAGTTAGATTTATCTTCTTCTAAGCCAATTTTATGAACTACACGGGCAGCCATTGGAACCGCTGAAACACCAGCAGCACCGATCATTGGATTGATTTTTCCACCACTTAATTTACTCATTAATTTACCAATTAATACACCAGCAGCAGTCGCAAATGAGAATGCAACCATACCTAATAATAATATTTTAATAAAGTCAAATGCTTGTGGTGCGCCTGTTAATCGGGCTGTAGAACCAACAGATATACCTAATAAAATAGTTACTACATATAAGATTGTATTAGAAGCTGCATTTACTAAATTTGGAACTACACCAGATTCTTTTATTAAATTACCTAACATTAACATACCAATTAATGGAGCACATGATGGAATTAATAATATAACAACTATCATTACTACAATTGGGAAAATAATTTTTTCTCTTTTTGAAACATTTCTAGGTTGAACCATTTTAATTTTACGTTCTTCTTTTGTTGTTAAAGCTTTAATAATTGGAGGTTGAATAACGGGAACTAATGCCATATATGAATATGCAACAACTGCAATAGATGAACATAGCATACTTCCTCCCATAGAACCATCCAACATCTTATTAGATAAGAAGATTGCAGTATGTCCATCAGCACCACCAATGATACCAATTGCACTTGCTTCTAATGCATTAAAACCTAAAAGTAAGGCACCAAAGAAAGTGATAAATATACCAAATTGAGCTGCAGCACCTAGTAATAAACTACTAGGTCTTGAGATTAATGGTCCAAAGTCAGTTGTAGCACCAATTCCCAAGAATACAAGTGGAGGGAAAATTTCCCAATCAATACCTTTATGGAATGAGTATAATAAACCATCTGCTTCCTCACCAACACCTTGTAGAGCTAATCCAGGAGCTAAGTTTGCAAGAAGCATACCAACACCAATTGGAATTAATAGATATGGTTCAAAATCTTTTTTAACTGCTAAGAAGATTAACACCAATGCAACAATTATCATTATTGCACGTAATCCTAAACTAACCCAGTCAAAATTGCCATTTGTATCATATGAAATAAATCCCATTTGGTCAATGAAGTTCTTAAGTAAATCACCAACCATCTTCATAACAATTAACCTTTAATTACAACTAATAATTGACCGTTTTCAACTTCAGAGCCTTTTGAAACAGAAACGCTTTGTACAACACCAGCACATGGTGCAACGATATCATTAGCTAATTTTAATGCTTCTAATACACATAATACATCGCCTTCTTGAACTTGTTGTCCGGTTGCAACTTTTACATCAATAATTTTACCTTGCATTGGAGCTTCAACTTTAACTCCTTCACCAGTTGCTGGAGCAGCCACAGGTGCAGCAGGTGCAGCTACAGGAGCAGCTTGTACAGGTGCTTCAATATGATTAGCACTTTCTGTAGTTGCTTCTAATTCAACTTCATAAACTTTTCCGTTAACTTTAACTTTATAAACTTTCATTTTCTTTCTCCCATTCTCTTATAATTCTTTAACTGATACAACTCTAACATCTTGTTGAGTTTCTTCATGATAATCGATACTTGCAACTAATACTGCAACCATCATATCTTCATCTTTGATATCTTCTAATTTGATTTGTTGTTTTTGAACAACTGGTTTTTCTTCTTTTTTTGCCTCAATAGCTTTTGGCGCAATAAATCTAAATAATGAAACAATACCCCAAAGAAGTGCAAGCATTGCAAATACAATTGCTACGCAAACTACAACTACTAGTCCTGCATCTGCAAAAGATATATATCTAACAAATAACATTGAATCTTTTGCTGGAGTAGTTATTCTAGTTCCATCTGCTTTAAAATACCCTGCATATTTCATTCCTTTAATTTCGATTTCTGGATATGCCAATCCCTCTTCTGGAGTTGAATATACAGCGTAATATTCTCCAGCAGGTAATACACTACCTGCTTGATAGAAAATATAATGTCTGCCAGATAGTAATAAACTATCTTGTGGAACATCATATTCAACTGTTGATAAGAAACCAATTAGGTATCTATTTTGAACATATGAAGTGCTTTCATATTTTGCAACTGCATCTTCATATTTATATTCAACATCAGAGCTGAATACTCCACCCACATAATCATTCTTTTTACAACCAGTTAGTAAAAACAAACATGCAATAAATAAAATAACTATTAATCTTTTTTTCATATTTGCCTACCCTATAAATATATTAAATTCTTCAACTTCATTTTCTTGGCTTTCCATAAGTTTAGCTGCTTTTCTTCCTTCTAAGAATTTAACCGCAACTTGTTCAAATAAAGCACAAGATAATACGTCTTCATCAGTTTCACAAATATCTGCATATTTAGCTTTCATAGCTTCAAATTCAGGAGCTATATCATCAGCTGGTCTATGTGTAATAATTGGTGCATCACCGATGATTTTCTTTCTTACTTCTTCATTAACTTCAGCAGGTGCCTTACCATAGTTACCCTTTAAGTATTCAATGATTTCTTTAGGACATGCTTTATATCTTTCTTTAAATAAAACATTCATTACTGCTTGTGTTCCAACCATTTGAGATAGTGGAGTTACAAGTGGTGGATAACCAAAGTCTTTACGTACCCTTGGAATTTCTTTTAATACTTCTTCATATTTATCCATCGCGCCTTGTTCTTTTAATTGACTCATTAGGTTTGATAACATTCCACCAGGAACTTGATATTTTAAAATATTAGGATTTGTAGTTAAGGCTTTAGGATTTAAAGTTTTACTTTCTAAGAAACGATCTTTAACTACAGTTAATTTTTCACAAGCTTTCTTTAAGTATTCTAAATTTAATTTTGGATCATATTCAGTACCTTGCAAAGCATATTGTAAAGATTCAGTACAAGGTTGGCTTGTACCACCACTAAATGGAGACAATGCAGTATCAACAATATCAACACCTGCTCTAATAGCACTCATGACTGTCATTTCTGCTACACCACCAGTACAGTGAGTATGTAATTCAATTGGAAGTTTAACTTCCTTTTTAATACGACTAATTAATTCATATGCATCATTTGGTAATAATACACCAGCCATATCTTTAATACAAATTGAATCAGCACCCATAGTTTGGATATCTTTTGCAAGTTGTACATAATAATCAATAGTATGTACTGGACTTGTTGTATAAGATAAAGCTATTTGACAATGACCATCAAATTCTTTTTTATATTTATTTGTTGCATCTACAGCACTCTTTAAATTTCTTAAATCATTTAAAGCATCAAAAACACGAATAATATTAATACCGTTTTCTAATGATTTTTTAACAAACATTTCAACTAATTCGTCAGAATAGTGACGATATCCTAAAATATTTTGTCCTCTGAATAACATTTGTAATTTCGTTTTAGGACAAGCTTTACGAATTAATCTTAATCTTTCCCATGGATCTTCATTTAAAAAACGTAAGCAAGAATCGAAAGTAGCTCCGCCCCATACTTCTAAAGCATGATAACCAGCATTATCAAGTAATTCTGCAATTGGTAAAATATCTGCAGTTGATAATCTAGTAGCGACTAAAGATTGATGTCCATCTCTTAAACAAGTATCAACAATTTTAACACCCATTTATATTACCTCCTAATACAATAATTTGTAGTGTTTTAAAAAAATCCACATAATTCAAATTATTTTACCACATATACGTTTTTTTTTCAAGAGAATAAAACTAAAAATAAAAAAGGGACTTTGTAGTCCCTTAGTCTTCTAGATGAATATTCTTTTCATATTGTAATGTATATAACTTATAATATTGCCCTTTTGCTTTAAGTAATTCTTGATGACTACCCATTTCTTGAATAACTCCTTTTGATAAAACAATAATCTTATCAGCATGTTGGATAGTTGATAATCTATGAGCAACCATTAACATCGTACCAATACTCATCATTTTTTCTAATGATTCTTGAATTAAAACTTCTGTTTCCGTATCGATATTAGCAGTCGCTTCATCAAGAATAATAATATTAGGATTATGAACTAATGTTCTTGCAAAAGACAATAATTGTCTTTGACCACTAGAGAAGTTATTTCCTCTTTCTCTAACTACTTCATCATATTTATTGTCAAGTCTTTCGATGAAGTGATCAGCGCCTACATATTTACAAGCTTCATATACTTGTTCATCTGTAATATTTTCTTCATACATTTTAATATTATCTTTGATAGTACCACTAAATAAGAATACATCTTGTAACATTTGTCCAAATTTACTTCTTAATGAATGAAGTTTAATATCTTTAATATTGATACCATCAATTAATATTTCACCTTTTTGGATGTCATAGTTTCTTACAATTAATTGAAGAATTGTAGTTTTACCACTTCCTGTTGCTCCAACAAAGGCAACTACTTCATTAGGAGCTACATGGAATGAAACGTCTTTTAAAATCCAGTTTCCTTCTTCATATGCAAACCAAACGTTTTTAAATTCAATTTCACCACGAATATCTTCTAATTCAATACCATCTTCTCTATCTTCAATTGTACTAGGTGTATCTAATATTTCGAATATTCTTTCACTTGATGCAAATGCTGATTGTAAAGTGTTTAATTGTTCTGCTAATTCTTGTAATGGTCCAAAGAATTTATCAATAAATAAATAGAATGCAAGCAATGTCCCAATACCGCTTAAATCCCCTGTATTTATTGCAAGTTCTAAAGCGTCTTTTCCACCAAACCAGAAGACAATAAATAGTGTCGCAATATAACAAACATACATACTTGGTCTATATATTGCGTGCAATAATATTTGAGCACTTGAACTTTTTTGTAGTTTTCGATTTCTTTCTTTAAATTCTTTATATTGTTTTTGTTCCGCATTAAATGCTTGAGTAATCTTCATTCCAGATAAGTTTTCTGAAAGACTCGCATTTAAGTGTGATAAGTTATGGCGTACCTTACGATAAGCTTTTCTTGCATATTTATCAAAGATAAATGTTGATACTAAAATGATTGGCATAATAATTAACATATATGATGCTAGATGAACATCGCAAACAAACATGAAAATGATTACACCAATAATTGTAACTACACTTCTAATTAAGTTTACCAACACATCTGTAAATAATTCATTAAGTGAATTAGTATCGTTTGTTACTCTTGTTACAAGTTTACCAATTGGAATAGCATTAATTTGTTCTATAGAAGAATTTTCAATATGATTAAATACAACATTTCTTACATTATAAATAATTCCTTGCCCAGCATGTTGAAGGATCATTGCTTCAATAAATTGAGTTGCACTAGCTAAAATAGTAATTCCTGCCATTCCTAAACATATTAATAATATCTTTGGAAAATCTACATCTAACTTCCACATTTCATTAGTTGCAGCCTTATAAAAGAATGGAATTATTAATTCTAGCCCAACTGCTACTAGTATTAATACTAATGATAATACAAAATATTTAATGTAAGGTTTTAAGAAAACAAATATTTTTTTAATTAACTGTGTATTAGAATAAATTCTTTCGTTATCTAAATTTTTATTCATTGCCTACACCTCCTTCTTCATCATCTAATTGTTGAAGAAGTACCATATCTTTATATACTTGAGAAGTTTCAAGTAATTCATCATGCGTACCGGTAGCAATAATTTTACCATCTTCTAATATAACAATCATATCTAAATCTTTAACTGTTGAAATTCTATGAGCTACAACAATTGTAGTTTGACCTTTTCTTGTATCGTGTAGATATTGAATAATCTTTTCTTCAGTTTCAGTATCTACTGCTGATACAGAGTCATCTAAAATTAATATTGGCGGATTCTTTATCATTGCTCTTGCAATTGATACTCTTTGTCTTTGACCACCAGATAATGTAACACCACGTTCTCCTAAAATAGTATCATACCTTTCTGGAAAATCCTCAATGTTGTCCGCTACTGCAGCATACTCAGCATATTTTTTAGCAAGTTCTAAATCATTTTCTTCAATACCAAAACAAATGTTATCAATTACTTTTTTACTAAACAAGAAATTATCTTGTGGGACATAACCAATCGATTCTCTTAAATTATATAAATCGATATCCATTAAATCTACACCATCAATCGTAATCATTCCCTTTTCAATATTATACATATGTAATAACAAATCAACCATTGTTGTTTTACCACAACCAGTTCTTCCTAAAATACCTACGTTATATCCTACTGGAATGTCTAAACAAATATTTTCTAAAGCATTTACATCACGACCAGGATATTTAAAAGTTAAGTTGTTATAAACAATATGTCCTTTAATTTCTACATCAACCGGATTTTCAACCGTAATCTCTACAGGATAATCTAACATTTCATCAACACGTTTTAAACTAGCTTTCCCCTGACTTCTAAGATTTACAAGTCTTGAAATTGCCATCATCGGCCATATCATTGTTTCAAAATATAAAATAAATTGAATAACATCACCAGCATAGAATTGTTTTGGAGATGCAGCTCTAATATAACCTGATAAAGCAATAATTAAAACAAAAATAATATTAATTAATAAATTAATGCCCATCCATAACAACATTGCAAATCTTACGTGATCAATATTTTTTTCTTTATTCTTTTGATTAATCTTTTTAAATCTAGAAAGCTCTTTAGTTTCTTTAACAAAGGCCTTTACAACTGTAATTCCCGAAAAGTTTTCCTGAGTAAAATCACTAAGTTCTGAGAAAGCCTTTTGTCTTGCTTCAAACTTCTTTTTCATTATACGGCCAATAACATTACTGATTAAAGCAATTAATGCTAAAGGTATCAATGCCAAGAAAGTTAAAAACTTATGAATTTGGAACATATTATAAAATGATAAAACACCTAAAAATAATGCATCAACTAAAGTTAATATGCCGTTACTAAAAGTCATTTTAACAGCTTGTAAGTCATTTGTGTATAATGCCATTTCTTCACCAACTTTATGAGTATTATAATACTCTCTAGAAAGTTTAGAACTATGAGCAAACATTTCATCTCTTAAATCAGTTTCAACATATATACCTAAATTAAATATTGTAATTCTCCATAAAAATCTACCAATAAACATTAATAAAGCAATAATAGGTAGTTTTAAAATTAATCCTTTTAATGCTTCAATTGTTAGTTTATCAGCTTCAACTGAAGGATCAATATATTTATTTAGTCCTTCAACTATTGCACCTACAATTTTAGGTATTTCTAATTGAACATAGTCAACTAAAATTAAAGATAATATACCTACTAGTATTAAATACCAATATTTGATATAAAACTTATTGATATGTTTTCCGAATATCATGTTATCACCTTCTTTAAATAATAGTATATCATAATTTGTGTTTTATGGAAAAATAAAGCAATAAAACTTTTTATTTGACAAATTTACTCAATTTTAATATAATTTCTAAAGTAAAGATGTTCCTGCTAACCATCTTTTAAAATAATAAAACAAGGGAGAATTTAAATGAATGTAAGTAAAGTTGTTAAAAGCATTTGTTACAATGCTTTAATTGCGGCATTATATGTTGCGTTAGTATTTATTTTTAGTTTTATGTCTTATGAAGCTGTTCAAGTAAGATTAGCCGAAGTATTAATCTTTTTAGTAATTATTAATAAAAGATTAACTCCGGGTGTAGTTATAGGTTGTTTTATTGCTAACTTAATCGGCCCTTTTGGATTAATCGATGCTGTTGTAGGTTCAATCGCAACTTTAGCTTGTTGTGTACTGCTTTCAATATTTAAAAAACCTTGGACAGGATTATTAATATTACCACTTTGTAATATTCTAGTTGGCTTAGAAATTAGTTTTATCGAAAATCTTTCTTTTATTCCAACATTAATTACAATTACTTGGGTTATGGTAGGAGAATTGATTTCTGCCATTGTTGGTATGTTAATTATTTATTCATTAAGAAAAAATACTACTATAACTGAATTTTTAAATCAAATATAAAATAGGTCATATGGCCTATTTTTTTATTTTTAAAAAATAAAAAAAAGCCCTTCCGGACTATGTTTCTTTTATGGAGCGGATAATCGGGATCGAACCGACATCTTCGCCATGGCAAGGCGACATAATAGCCATTATACGATATCCGCATTTATGCGTGTTCTTTCAAACGCATTAATAGTATATCAAATGTGCTAAATTTAGTCAAGCAATTTGTTTATTTAAAAAGAAAAAAGATTAAATAATTTTTAATCTTTTTCTTTTTAAATTCAGTAATTAATATTAATTAGAAGCTTTATAAGTATATTTTGTCTCTTCATCTAACATTGGATAAACCAATGACATAATTCCACTTATAAACATAAATAATATACCAATACCTCCTACTAATAAATAAGGTACTGTAGTTGGTCTTCCTATTAAAACACAAATTACAAAATATTCAACAACAGCAAATAACATTAGTACGCCACCAACCTTAGGGTTGCTTCGAACAATTGAAGCACCAACTAAACCAATGACCGGTCCAGCTATTGCCATTACTGTTACTAATAACCACATTCTTCCAAAATCGGCAGTTGGAAAACCTGGTACTTTTCCTCCCGTTGCTAAAAAGCCTATTATGAAACCAACTATAACTGAATAGATTGCACCAATAATACCTAAGATCATTGGCCATTTTAACTTATAAGATTTCATATAACCTCCTATATAAGTTCATATATATTTTAAACAAATATAAGAAAATTATAATATGTATTTTTTGGTAAAAAAATAATCTACATTTCTGTAGATTATTTAATTTCTTATTTGTTATAGAATTCAACGATAAGATTTTCATGAATTTCAGGTAAGATTTCGCTTCTTTCTGGAAGACGTACATATGTACCTGTCATTGTTGCTTCATCATAACTTACGAATGCAACTCTTGAAACTGTATTTTCTAAAGCTTCTTTAACGATTACTAAACCTTTAGAAGATTGTTTTAAACTGATAGTTTGACCAGGTTTAACTGTAATTGATGGAATATCTGCTTTTTTACCATCTAATAATACGTGACCATGATTAACTAATTGTCTAGCTTGTCTTCTAGTAGCAGCAAATCCTAAACGATATACAAGATTGTCAAGTCTTGATTCTAATAAGAATAAGAAGTTGTCACCTTGTTTACCTTGTAATTTTGCAGCTCTTTCAAATAGGTTACGGAATTGTTTTTCATTAACGCCATAGTAGAAACGTACTTTTTGTTTTTCTTGTAATTGTAAACCATATTCAGAAAGTTTACCTCTCTTTTGACCATGTTGGCCTGGAGCATAAGGGCGTTTTTGTAATTCTTTACCAGTTTCTAAGATAGAAAATTTTAATCTTCTTGATTGTTTCCATGATGGACCAGTATAACGTGCCATGTTTTTTTCTCCTTTACTTTATTTAAATTTTAGTGGATAAAAAAATTCAATTCTACAATAGGATAGATTATCTTATTGTTTTCGCCTAAGCAGCGAGGCTACTAACATCCTTAAGTGATAATCTAGGAATCTATTACTCACTGACTGCTGCTTTTATCGCACCTTTAGTATTATACTACTTTTTTTGAAAAAAGTCAAGTAATTAGTGCTTTATACTAACCTCTAATACTAACCTGTCTTTTTTAGTTTTATTAACCACATCTATTATTTGGATTCTACCAAAATGTCTAACACTAATTAAATCATTATTTTTTAAAAAGTAAGAAATATTTTCACATTCAATATGATTAATTTGAACTAAACCTTTTTCGATTATCTCTACAGCTTTAGTTCTACTTAAATTTAAAACTTTTGATATTACTGCATCTAGTCTTAAGCTCGCAACATTAATTAACTTTGTTTCTTCTTTTGCATCATTTACAAAATTAATTATATCTTCTTTTTGAACTTCAACTTTTATTCGGTTAATTTCTTTGATGTTTTCCAATAAGAATTCAATAATATCTTTTACAACAAATATATATATTTCTTGTTCTTTAACTATAATATCTCCAATTAATTCACGTTTAATTCCAAAACTCATTACTGTTCCTAAAACATGGCGATGAGTAATTTCTCTAATATCACTTGTTGGAATTAATTTAACAATGCCTATTTCAAATTCATTCATTTCTGGTTCTTGTTCTTTTTTATCGATTATAAAAGCTCTTACTCTTTCTGCATCACTATATCCACCATTATAAAATACTTTAATAGTTGGATCTTTTACTTTTCTTAAATTACTAGATTCTGTAGAATCTAAAAATCTTGTTAAACAATATGAAACAGCTTTAGCTTTTTTAATATAATCATTAATTGAAGACATATATACCTCTTAGATATTGTAAATTTTTTGATATTTTTCCTTTAAATATTTTACATAATATTTGGCATCAAATGTTTCACCAGTTGATGCGATTAGTAATTCTTCTGGTGATTTAGTAGCACCATATATATGAATCTTTTCTTTTAACCATTCATTAATTGCTTTTAAATTTTCTTTTGAACATTCTTCTTCAAAGTTTAAATCTTTTTTCATTGCGTAAAGAAGTTGTGCTCCATATGCTGAACCTAAAGCATAAGTTGGGAAGTAACCAAATGATCCTCCGCTCCAGTGAACATCTTGCAATATTCCTAGTTTATCATTTGGAACATCAAGGCCTAAATATTCTTTATATAATCTATTCCAAATAGTAGGAAGTTCATCAACTGAAACATTACCTTCAATTATCATCTTTTCAATTTCATATCTTACCATTATATGTAAAGGATATGTTAATTCATCAGCTTCAACTCTAATTAAAGAACATTCTACATCATTAGCATATCGATAAAATTCTTCTAATGATACATCACTAAGTTCTTCTTCAAATAATTCTTTTAGTTTTGGATAATGTCTTTTCCAAAATTCATAACTTCTACCAACAATATTTTCATAAAAACGTGATTGTGATTCATGCATCGCCATAGATGTTCCACCACTTAAATATGTAGAATCAAGTTCAGGGTTACATTGTTGTTCATAAGTACCATGACCTAGTTCATGAATAGCAGAAAAAACACTTGATAATACTAAATCTTCATAGTAATGATTTGTTACACGAACATCACTACTTCCATATCCTGATGTGAATGGATGTTCACTTTCTTTCATTAATCCTCTGTTTTTATCAAAACACATTACATCCATTAAATAATCAGCAAATATTTTTTGTTTATTAATATCATATTTTTTATTGACAATCTTATTTATTGGTTTTTGTTGTTTACTGATTTCTTTAACTAACGGTACAATTTCTTCTTTTAATAAAGCAAAGAATTTATCATATTTTTCCTTAGTCATTCCTTCTTCATATTGATCAAGTAAAACATTGTAACCTTTTAGTTCTTCAGTTTCTAAGTATTTAACCATCTTCTTTGAGAAATTGATAATTTCTGCTAAAGTATCTTTAAATAAACTATAGTCATTATTTACTTTTGCATTTGCCCAAATACTTGCTGATTTAGACATTAATATACTAAACTCAACTAATTCATCCATAGGTATTTTTAATGATTGTTGTAATGCTTTGTTAGTCTTTTTAATTTCAACTTTTAAGATATCATCTAATTGATCAATATTGTTATTAAGATAAGATACTAATTCAATATATTCTTTACTTCTTTCTAATTGATAACTCATTTCACTAAGAACTCCTACTTGTTTACTTCTTTCTTCTAAACATCCAAGTGGAGCCTCAGTTTCTGTATCCCAACTAATTAAATAATTAACATAACCTAAAGCTTTTAATTTTGTACGATATTCATAATATTTTTCAATTGCTTGTTGTAATTCCATAATACACCTCTTTTGTAATATGATAACATAATTTTCTTTTAATAACAAGTAAAGAACTTTTCTTATGTAAACGATTAAATAATTATATTACTTGTAATTTTCTTAATTATTATTTAAAATATATATAATTGGAGGTTTTTATGAAAGGTGCTTGCATAGTAGGACAGTCTGGAGGACCTACATCAGTTATTAACTCTAGTGTTGCAGGGGTAGTTTTATCCGCATTAAAAAATGAAAATATTACAGAAGTTTACGGAGCTTTAAATGGACTTGCTGGAATCATTAATGAAAACATTATTGATTTTAAAAAAGAAGATATTGAAGAAATTGAATTATTAAAGTATACACCAAGTGCTGCTTTAGGTTCTGTTAGACTATTCTTAGATGATTACACTGTAAATTCTGATATTCATCAAAAAATCTTAAATGTCTTTAAAAAATACAATATTCGTTATTTCTTTTATATTGGCGGTAATGATTCTATGGATAGTTGCCACAAAATTAATGAATATTTAAAATCACAAGATTATGAATGTCGAGTTATTGGTATTCCTAAAACAATCGATAATGATTTAGTATGTTGTGATCATACACCAGGATATGGATCTGCATGTAAATTTATCGCGACTACAATATCTGAAATATATTTAGATATTAATGCTTATACAAAAGGTAGAGTAACGATTGTTGAAGTAATGGGTAGAGATGCTGGTTGGTTAACTGCTTCATCAAAACTTGCAAGCCTTAATGGTTGTGATCCGGATTTAATCTATTTACCTGAAATGGCATTTAATATCGAAGAATTTTTAGATAAGGTAAATAATATATATACTAAAAACAAAAAAGCTTTTATTATTGTTAGTGAAGGCATCAAAGATGCAAATGGTGAATATATCTTAAAATATCGTAACTTTAATAATAACGACTCATTTGGACATATGCAACTAGGTGGTGTTGCGAGTGTTCTTTGTCAAATTGTTTCTAATAAATTCGGGTTTCCTGTCCGCGCAATCGAATTAAACCTACCACAAAGATGTGCTTCACACTTGTCATCTAAAACTGATATTGATGAAGCATATATATGTGGAGAAAAGGGAGTAGAATTCGCAACAACTGGTGTGACTGGTAAAATGATTACAATTGAAAGAAACAACAATATATTTACCTATGGTACAACTGATCTTAAAAATGTTGCAGCACAAGTAAAAAATGTACCTCTAAACTTTATTTCTGAAAATAAAGATAATATTACTCAAGAATATATTGATTATGCTTTACCTTTAATTCAAGGAGAACCTAACATTACTTATGTTAATGGTTTACCTAAATTTGCGAAATTAAAGAAAGTATTAATAAATAAAAAATAGCTTCAAATGAAGCTATTTTTTTTATTTAGTTACTACCACTAATTAAAGAACCAATTAGAGATGATAAGCTATCACTAGTTAATACTTCTGGTAATTCACCATTCCATTTGTCAAAGAAAATAGTTTGTAAAACAATTTCTGAACATTGTTCATAAGTTAATGATGAATTATATTGTTGATAAATAGAATCAATCATTTCAATGATAGCTGATTTTTCTTTTTCAACTTTATATGCTTCGGCATCAGCAGCGATTTTTACGATTTCTGCTTCAGCTTCTGCTTTTATTTTTTCTACAGCAGCTTCAGCTTCAGCCTGAATTTTTTTAGTTTCGGCATCAATTGTAGCTTTTTGCTTTTCAGCTTCTGCAATTTCAATTTGTTGTAAAGCTTCTGCTTTGTTTTTAATAATTTCTTCAATTCTAGTACCTGCATCTATTTCATCAAATGATGTAGAAATTAAAGTAATATTGTAACGTTCAAAAATAATCTCTTTTAAATTTTCAGTAAAATCTACTCTTACTTCTTCTAATTTATCACCAAGAATACTATAGATTTCATATTTAATTGAAGAACTTTGTAAAGCTTCTTTCACTAAAGAAGACAATTGTTGTTGAGAAATTTCGACTGAGTTTGTGCTCTTGTAAAATTTACCTGCATTGGCAGCTTCTACTTTATAAATAATAGTAATACTAAATGTAGCATAACTTGAGTCAATTGTTTGAGCATCAATTTTTATTTGAGAAGTTCTATTAGATGTTGAAATTCTTGTAATATGTTGGAAAATGCTTTTTGTTTGGAAACCTTCATATTTTACTTCTTCTTGTAAACCACCAAATTCATCATAAACAATACCAACTTCATTTGCTTTAATAGTTACAAAACATTCGCTTAATAATAATAACATTGCAAGTAAACCAAGTGGAACAAACATAAATGCTCTTTTATTTACTCTTCCTTTATGTTGGAAATATAATACAACAATAAAAATTCCAATCATTAATGTTATACTTAAAATAATACTTAATATTAATATTGACATATATTTTCTCCTTTTTAATTAATTTCTTTTATATCATCATCTACATATATATTCACATCATCATGATCTGATTCACAAATTTTTGTTAATGGTAATTTAACATAAACTGCTTCTGCTTCCGCGAGTAGTTCATTACCCATAGTAAATAACTTTCCTACTCCTTTAAACAATCTACTTTTATTTTCTGTTATTCTACCTATACATTTTAAAGGCACATCATATGGTACTGGTTTTCGAAATTTAACAGAAAGATTTGCGGTTACTCCCCAAGCATTTGGTTCTGTTATCCAAATAGCTCTACCGATTGTTTCATCTAAAACAGCTGTAATTAAACCGCCATGTGTACGTTCAGGATAACTTTGATGAATTTCTTTAAAACTAAATAATGCAATTACAGATTCATCTTCCATCTCATAAAATGAGGCTTTGATACCTACATTTGTTTCAACACCACAAACTATACACTTTTTGCTATTTGTTTGTTTTTTTAATACTTTCATTTTTCACCCAATTAAACAAAAACATCCCTTATGGGATGTTATTTATTTTTATTCATTAATAGCAGCTTCTACAAAGTAAATAAAGTTATCAGCTTCTAAGCTTGCACCACCAATTAATGCACCATCGATATTTGGTTTAGCCATTAATTCTTTAATATTATTTACTTTTACGCTTCCACCATATTGAATACGAATTGCTTCACTTACAGCATCACCATATAGTTCTTTAACAGTTTCACGAATAAATCCGCAAGTTTCATCTGCAACTTCAGGAGTGGCAGTTTTACCTGTTCCAATTGCCCAAATTGGTTCATAAGCAATTACAAGTTCTTCAACTTGTTTAGATGTTAAACCCTCTAAATCTTTAACGATTTGTTCTTTAATTACTGTTTCAGTTTGGTTATTTTCTCTGTGTTCAAGCATTTCACCTACACATAAGATTGGTGTTAAACCATGATTGAAAGCAGCATGAATCTTTTTATTAACTGATTCATCAGTTTCATTAAACATTGCTCTTCTTTCTGAGTGTCCAATGATAACATATTTAACGCCAGCATCTACTAGCATTTTAGGGGCGATTTCTCCTGTGAATGCACCTTCTTCCGCAAAGTGAACATTTTGTGCACCAATTCTTAAATTTTCGCCTTGTCTTTTAACTAAGTCTCTTAAATATAAAGATGGACTACAAATTACTGAATCTACTAAATCTGTTGATGGCATTTTTTCATTTACAGCATATACAAATGATAAAACTTCATCACGAGTTTTGTACATTTTCCAGTTACCAGCAATAATTGGTTTTCTCATTTTTGTACCTTCCTATTTATCATCTAGGCAAACAACACCTGGAAGTGCTTTACCTTCAAGATATTCTAAACTAGCTCCACCACCAGTAGAGATATGGCTGAATTTACTTTCATAACCCATTGAAATAGCAGCTGCAGCAGAATCACCACCACCAATAATTGTAGTAGCACCTTCTAAATTAGCCAATGTTTCGCAAATTGATTTAGTACCAACTGCAAATTTTTCAACTTCAAATACACCTGCTGGACCATTCCAAACAACAGTCTTAGCGCCTTCTAATTCTTTCTTATAAGCTTCGATAGTAGCAGGACCGCAGTCTAATCCTTGCCAATCAGCTGGAATTTCAGTAACTTTAACAACTTTAGTTTCAGCTTTTGCGATAGCACCAAAGAAATCAGCAGCACAATCTTCATCACTAGGATTTGCAACAACAACATCTACTGGTAAAACAATTTTACCATTAGCTTTTTCTAATAAGCCTTTTGCATAATCTACGAAATCTTTTTCACATTTACTTTTACCAACTTCATAACCTAAAGCTTTGAAGAATGTATAAGCCATAGCACCACAAATCATAACTTTGTCTGCTTTTGTTAATAAATTTTCAATAACAGAAATTTTATCTGAAACTTTTGCTCCACCAAGGATTGCAACAAATGGGTGTACTGGATTATCAACAGCACCACCAATAAATTTAATTTCTTTTTCTAGTAAGAAACCACTAACGCTTTCACCCTTAACATGAGCAGCAATACCTGTGTTAGATGCAGCATCACGGTGAGCAGTACCGAAAGCATCATTTACAAATACATCACCTAAACTTGCCCAATAAGCACCAAGTTCTGGATCATTTTTAGATTCTTTTTTGCCTACTAAATCTTCATAACGTGTATTTTGGAACATTACTACTTCACCTTCTTGTAATTGTGCAATAGCTTGTTCTAAAACTTCACCACGTGTAGCATTAATAAATAATACAGGTTGACCTAATAATTCAGCTAATTTATTTGCAACTGGAGCCAAATCATTTTTAGCTAAATCAGCTTCTTCTTTAACTCTACCTAAGTGAGAGAATAGAATTAATTTAGCGCCTTGTTCTAAAGCATATTTAATAGTTGGTAATGCTTGAACAATTCTGTTAGTGTCAGTAATAACGCCATTTTTCATTGGAACGTTAAAGTCAACACGCATTAATACTTTCTTACCTTTTAATTGTACATCTTTAATAGTTTTCTTTGACATAATATTAATCTCCTTATTTTTAAGTCATTTTCTTTCATTATATATTTTAACACTTTTGCCAAAAAAAAGCAAATATAATAAAATTTATTTTTTAATTTGCTTTGCTCTCATAATATAATTTTTTAATGTTTTAAAGTTCTTTTTTGTTTTTAGAACCTCTCCATCTATAAAAACCACTTCATTATTAAGTATTTCAACAATACTATATATATTAATATATAACTTATTATATTGAGTGTTTTCTAAAGGTATAAAGCATAAATCATCTCTTATATATATAGGAATTAATTTTTTATATCCATATTTACTCTTTATTGCTTTTAATCTTCCTTCAATATCAGTTAAGTCTTTAATTAATAATTCATTAATATATTCTTTAAATGTTTGATTTCGAATTATTATTTCACTATTATTGTACAGTTTAATCATCTTGTTATTTAAAATTTCAACATATTTAACCATGACATAATTATATCATTATTCATCATAATTATATATAATTTTGTTTTTCGAAAAAAAGATTACACATTTTATGTGTAATCTCTTTTTAATCATTATTCAACAACTTCTTCAGTAGCTTCTTCTACAGGAGCTTCAACAGGTTGAACTGGTTTAACTTCTCTTTGGAAGTGTTCTCTAATTCTAGGTTGTCCTTCTGCTTCCATATCGAAGAAATGACATTTATTCATATCTAAAGCCATTGTAAACATATCATTAGTGTGAATATCTGTACGAGCTTTTACTTTAGCAGTTAATAATTGACCAATTGAATCACGTCCAGGGAATTTAACAGTAATTTGAGATTCAGCACCCAATAATTCTGCAACTTCAACTTTTGCTTCAACTCTAGATTCTGGATGTTTTTCAATAAATTCTGGTTCATCATGACAATCTTCAGGACGAATACCCATTAATAATTCAACATTGATATAACCTTGAGCTTGTAAAACTTTTAATTGTTTTTCTGGAACTTTAAATTTAAATACACCGTGACGAGTTGATCCACATTCAAAGTAACCATTTTCTAATACTCTACCTTCAATAAAGTTCATTGGAGGAGTACCGATAAATCCACCTACGAATACATTTTCAGGATAGTCATAGATTTCTTTAGGTGCACCAATTTGTTGAATCCAACCATCTTTCATAACAACGATTCTTGTTGCCATTGTCATGGCTTCAATTTGGTCGTGTGTTACATAGATAGTAGTAGTTTTTAAAGATTCATGTAATTTGATTAATTCAGAACGCATTTGTACACGTAATTTAGCATCTAGGTTAGATAGAGGTTCGTCCATTAAGAATACTTTTGCATCACGAACGATAGCACGACCTAAAGCTACACGTTGTCTTTGTCCCCCTGACAATTGTTTAGGACGACGATCTAAATAAGATTTTAAACCTAATTTTTCAGCAGCTGCTTGAACACGACGGTCAATATCATCACGTGAGAATTTACGTAATTTTAAACCGAAAGCCATGTTATCATAAACAGTCATATGAGGATATAAGGCATAAGATTGGAAAACCATGGCGATGTTACGATCTTTTGGAGCAACGTCATTCATGATTTCATCATCAATTAATAATTGACCACTAGTAATTTCTTCTAAACCGGCAATCATACGTAATGTAGTAGTTTTACCACATCCAGATGGACCTACGAAAACAATAAATTCACGGTCACGAATTTTTAGATTAAAATCGAAAACAGCTTGAACATTGTTATCATAAATTTTGTTAATATTTTTTAATTCAACAGTTGACATATATTTTCTCCTTATTTTTAATTCTTCCCTTACATTATACCACAATATAGAAAAAATAAAAATAGGCAAAATGCCTATTTATTTTTTCAATTTTTAAACGATTTGTTATTTTATACTCATAATTGCTAATAAGATACTCGCAAATCTAAATGATTGAACATTAAATCCTAATTCTTTAGAAATACTTTCTAGTTTGTTAATTAGACTATTTCTATTTAAATATAAATCTTTTGCAGTTTGTGAAACATTCAAATCATTTTTAAAGAACACCTCTATAATGTTTTGATTGTTATTTTTATTTAATACTTGATTAATGTAATTATTTTTTAATTCAATTAATAATGGATTAATAATATTAGTTTCACTATTAAGCACAAGATCAACTATATTAGTATAGTCTTTTGAAGCCCAATTAGTTTTATTAAGACATCCTAGATAATGAGCAATTAATTCACCTTTAGTATTAGGATTAATTATAAGACCTTCATGAATAAACAATTGTTTTTCAAAGTCATATGAAATTGTTTGAAATATATCATAAATATTTTGATTCCATTCTTCTTCAAAGAATAATAATGTATTTTTTTCGATTTTTAAACATTCTAAACTTGGATATATTTCCTTAATCAAGGTAATGATTTCTTCACCTAAAATACTTGATACAAGGACGAAACGCATTTTCTTTTGAAAAGGATAACTACCATCTTCAAACATATACTTATAAATTTTTTCACTTTTAGTGTTGTCATAATTGATTTGTTTTTCCAAAAAGAATGATTTAATTAACTTATATTCATTAATTGTAATTGTCTTCTCAATACCAAATATTTTACTATCTTCACCATAGAAATAATAGTATTTATTAGTATCATAATCTTTTGGTTCAATTATTATCTTTTCTTTGTAAATTGTTAATAAATTGTTATACATATATATATCACCAAATATATTATATCATATTTTATTAAATAAACAAAATTAATTGATTTGCTTTTTACAAATTATTACTTTAATCTACTTACAAATATTATAGAATACCTAAGGGTGATTAAAAATGAACAATATAAAAGAAATTACAACTCATGATTTATTCAAATTCTACCAAAAGTATAATAACTTTAGGATTATAGATGTTAGGGATCCTAATGAGTATGATCAATATCATATTCACGGATCTATCAATATACCATGTAATTTATTAATAGAAAAGCATAACTTATTCATTAAGAAAAATTTTTCTTATTTTATTATTTGTCAAAATGGTTCTAGAAGTAAAACAGCATCTATTGCCTTGAGTAAATTGAATTATAATGTTACAAATGTAATTAATGGTATTGATAAATGGCCAGGACTATTAATATCAAGTAAAAGATATAAATTTTAAACTGTTTTAATTTTTAAAGCAATCAATGTTGCATCATCATTTATTTTTATTTCATTGTTTAAAATGTATTGTAAAACTTCATATACAATCTTTTGAGGGGATTCCCCTCTTATTTTTTTTATATATTCATCTAATGATTCGGTTTCTACTACATTTTCAAATATTCCATCACTACTCATTAGTATTAAGTCTCCATCTTCAACTATGTAATCTTTATTATCTACATAATCTTCAATTCCAAAAGGCAAGTTTTGATTTATTATTTTAACGATGCTTCCACCTCTTTTTATTATATATGAAGTTGATGCACCCATTTTATAAAAATTAGCAATTTGAGTATGTCTATTTATTTCTAATAAATCAAGCGTAGCATATCTGTCTAAATATTCTTGAATAGCATAGAAAGTGTTTATAATTTCTAATGCAGTTTGTACATCTAAATTTTGTTCTAAGATTTCTGATACTAAGTTTAATGTTTCACTACTTGTTTTAAATGCATTATAACCATTCCCCATTCCATCAGATATGGCGGTTATAAATTTTCCATTTGTTGTTTCTTTAATTAAATAATTATCCCCACATATATTATTATTTTGAGCTGATAATGATCCAAATCCATATTGAATATTTATTTTTACAAATGGTATTATTTTGTAATATGATGTATCCTGCTCATTTTTTAAAAAAATAACTGTTGATTTACATGTTAATATATTATTACATAATCTTGTAAGATTCTTGATGACTTCTTCTATTTCTTCTTTTAATATTCCAATTTCTATAATAAAATCATCTTCAAAGGGCTTAATAACTTCCATATATGTAATATCATATCCAACATTTGTAATATCCTTTTTTAACTTAAATAATACCTCTGCATCAAGTTCTTTTTTTGAGACTATATCAATAGCATATTTTCTAAGTGAATTAGATACTCCTAGTAATTGAACAATCAATGAAGAATTATGAACAGGTATTTTTGAAATGTTATATCTTTGATTTAATTTAAGAGCTAATTCTTTTAATTCATTATATTTAATACAATGTTTTTTAAAATATATATATTCTTCACTAGTTACATCTTTATTTTCGATTAAGTGTTTAAAGAAAAAATACAAATTAGACCGATAAAAGTTTTTACATTCTTTTGTGTGACTACACTTTAGACAACAATTATTAATCATAGTTTTTACTGATTCATTGATTATTTCAGTATAGTTGTTAGTTTCTTTAAAACTATATATAAATTTATCTAAAAAACTTGCGAAAGATAAAACTTCATTACTCACATTTGAAGTTATTTGTGAATACAAATTGTGAACGACAAGCTCATCTGATAGCTTCTCTTTAATTAAGAAATATTTTATAAATTCAAAAACTATGCTAATTATCATAATTATCAATAATAACTTACTATCATAATTTGTTTCTAAGAAAATCATTGATGTACAAAATATACTTGTTAATAATATTGGGTATGAAAACTTTAGTAAATAAAATGAACCAATTATTAATATCAATAAACCATCAGTTTCATTGTAAAAAAACATTAGAATAAAACTTGAAACTAAACAGTATAATGTAGCATAAACATTTTTAAAATTAACACCAAAAAACATTGAATAATATAAGGCAAGTGGTATAGCTAAATTAATACCACCTACTTTGAAATTTGATGCACCAAGAATTGAGATTATACTGATTAATATATTGACATATGAACTATTGTAAAAACTATTGTTTGGAGAGATTGAATCAATTAAATTTTTTTCTAAAAAAATATATAATAATATGCTTATTCCTAAACATATTGAAAAGTTTAAATAATTATCAATTTTTTTAAAAAAAATAAAATGCATTGAAACGTCTATCAATATTACAAAAAGATAAATAAAATAACTTTTTTGTATTTTATTCATAATCCATAAACATATCATTATAATAATATTTAGTATAAAAAAAGGTATTAAATACTTTTTAAAAGATTCTAAATATAAATATTCATTTATAAAGAAAGAAGTTATAAGACCTAGTGTTCCTGAAATAAAAAATACATATATATTTTTATAATTTCGAATTAAATAGTAAAACAATAATGGTATATATAATAAAAAACCTATATTTGTATATATTGTTAAAATAGAGAAAAATCCTACTATGAAGATATTTATTTTTTTATACATTAAATCACCTCATAGTATTCTATCAATTCTTTATAGCAAAAAATGTAAAAAAATAGAATAAGAATTATCTTATTCTATTTTTAGTTTTTTATTCGTTTATAAACATCAAGTCTTGTTATCATTATTTGACGATAACATGTAGTGCATTCTAATTTAAAATCTATACCAATTCTTAAAACTTTCCAAGTATTACCACCACAAGGATGAGGTTTTTTAAAAGTAAGTAGGTCGCCTATTTGAATGTTTTTATTTTCTTGACTTATCATCTTTTTCTAAAATCTCCTTTGCGAGTTCTCTATATTCTTTTGAACCCCTTGAGTTATAAGAAAATTGTATTACACTTTTACCATACATAGGAGCTTCTTGAATGTGGCTAGATACACTAATAATTGTATTAAAAGTATTATATGGGAACATAAATTTTACTTGTTCAACTATTTTATAACCAATTGTATTTCTATTATCTAATTTTGTTAGTAAAATGCCTTCTATATCCAAATCTTTTTCTTTTTGAATTTCATTAATTTTATTAACCATTTGTGTCAAAGCATCATAGGCATAAAAACTACATTCTACCGGAATAATAACAGAATCACTTGCATATAATGCGTTATCAATAATTAAACCAAATGCAGGAGGGCAATCAATTAAAATATAATCATAATTATTTTTGACTTCTTCTAATTTATTATGAAGCATTAATTCTTTTGTATCAATATCATTAGCCATTTGTTCCAACATAGATATTCTTAAAGATGCACAAATTATATCAACATTTACTACACCAGTTGGGACAATATGTTCTGTTGTAATCTTTTCATCAAATAAAAAGTTTACAATATCTTTTTGTACTTGTTCTCTTTTGATTCCTAATGTAATTGTTGCGTTTGCTTCTTGATCAAAATCAATAATTAATATTTTTTTACCTTCTAAAGAAAGTGAAACACCAAGGTTGACGGTAGTTGTTGTTTTTCCTACCCCTCCTTTTTGATTCACTATTGATATTATTTTACCCATATTTTTCTCCTATAATGGTTGTTTTAAAATATTAGCATAGCGTCTTGGATATTTTGGTTTTGTTTGTTTTGTTTTTTTAAATACTATAATAACTCTTTTACCAAAGTTATTTGGCAGATCAAAATGAAATATATTTTCAACTTCTAAGTTTAATTCTTTAATAGCATTTTCAGCAAGCTCTAATTCTTCTTGATAAGAGCTCCCCTTTAAACAATAAAATTTACCGTTAACTTTTAAAAGTGGTGTAACTAGTTCTAATAAAATGTTTAAGGGCGCAACAGCTCTTGCGGTTGCATACATATATGAGCCTTTAATATTTTCTGCTCTTTCATTAATTACTTGTACATTTTCTAGATTTAATTCGTTTTTAATAGTTTCTAAAAAATTAGCTCTTTTTTTAGTTGGCTCTAATAATGTAATTTTAAGATTAGGATTTGAAATAGCAAGTACTAATCCTGGAAAACCTGCTCCACTTCCAACATCAATAATATCTTCTAAATTATTATTACATTTTGTTAAAAGTAAAGAATCATAAAAATGTTTAATATATGCTTCTTCATAACCAGTGATTGCAGTTAAATTCATAACCTTATTTGCTTCAACTAATAAATTATAATATTTATCAAGATTAGTATATATATTATTTGCTATATTAAAATCTTCTAATAAATTATTCATGTTGATTCCAACTTTCTAAATATACTAATAATATTGATATATCTGCTGGATTTACTCCACTAATACGCATAGCTTGTGATATTGTTCTAGGTGCAATCTTTGTTAATTTTTCTCTCGCTTCACTTGCTAGATTAGGGATTTCATAATAATTAATTCCTTCTGGAATTAGTTTAGACTCTAACTTTAATACTTTTTGAGCGTCTTTATAAGCTTTATCAATATAACCTTGATATTTGATTTCAATTGTAATTTGATTTGCAATTTCATCAGTAACATATTCTTTTAATGGAAGATTAGCCATTTCATATATATCATAATATTCTACTTCAGGGCGTTTCATTAAAACATCTGCATAGATACCATCTTGTAATGGACTAGACCCTAGATTTTCTAAATATTCATTAACATGAGTTTTTGGGGTTAATTTTAAAGTTGACAAAAATTCTTTTTCTTCTTTAATGATTTCTTTTTTACGAATAAATCTTTGATATCTTTCTTCCTTAATTAAACCAACTTGATAACCATATTCAGTTAATCTTTGGTCAGCATTATCATGTCTTAGCAATAAACGATATTCTGCACGAGATGTTAACATACGATAAGGATCATTTACACCTTTTGTTACTAAGTCATCAATAAGTACACCAATATAAGCTTCATCTCTTCTTAAAATTAATGGTTCTTTATTTTGAAGTTTTAAACTTGCATTAATACCGGCTATCAACCCTTGTGCTGCAGCTTCTTCATAACCACTTGTTCCATTAACTTGTCCTGCAAAGAATAATCCTTGAACCTTTTTTGTTTCTAAACTTGGTTTTAATTCTAATGGATCAATAGCATCATATTCAATAGCATATGCATATTTTAAGATTTCTGCATTTTCAAAACCAGGCAGACTTTTTATCATTTGATCTTGAACATATTCAGGCATACTTGTTGAAAATCCTTGAACATAAGTTTGTGAAAAATCGCTAGATTCTGGTTCTAAAAATATTTGATGTCTTTCCTTATCAGAAAATCTAACTAATTTATCTTCGATGGATGGACAGTATCTTGGTCCAACTCCTTCTACAATTCCTGAATACATACTTGATTCATTTAAATGAGCTTTTATTATCTCATGGGTTTTTGGTGTAGTATAAGTTAAATAACAAGGTACTTGTTTTTCAAAAGGCAGTGTTTCACTATTTTTCGTTTCATAACTAAAAAATACATTCATATTTGTACCTGGTTCCAACTTTGATTTTGAAAAATCAATAGTGCTAGATTTAATTCTAGCTGGTGTACCAGTCTTAAGTCTTAATAGTTTAAAGCCAATCGATAGTAATGATTTTGATAGTCCATAATTTGTTTTTTCTCCATCTGGACCACCTTGATAATAATTTAAGCCACGTAATATTCTACTTGATAGGAAAGTTCCTGTTGCGATAATAACGGCTTTTGTCAAATAAGTTATTTTATCTTCTAAAATAACCCCTTCAACTTTTCCATCTTTTACAATTAATTCATCCACAAAGCCTACATGAACATCTAAATTATCTGTATTTTTTAAAACCTCTTGCATATATTTAGAATATGCTGGTTTATCAGATTGGACTCTTAGAGCTTGCACTGCAGGTCCTTTTGATAAATTTAACATTTTAAATTGAATAGCAGTTCTATCTGCTGCTTTACCCATTTCTCCACCAAGAGCATCGATCTCACGAACTAAAATACCTTTAGCAGGTCCTCCAATTGATGGGTTACAAGGCATATTTCCAACAGTATTAAAATTACCACATACTAATAATGTTTTATTCCCAAGTCTAGCACTCGCTAAACATGCTTCTATTCCTGCATGACCTGCCCCTATAACAACAACATCATATGTTTTCATTATAAAATCACCACAACCAAAACAATAACAGCCACAATAATTAATAAAGCAGCTAACATTCCAAAGATTTTATCTTTACTGTTTTTTAGTTTTTGTGAACGTTCAAATTTTTCTTTTTTCTTAATTAATTCTTTTCTTTCTTCTGTCATTGGTAATTCTTCCATGCAGAAATCACAAGTTAAATTTGTATCTGGATTAACGTTATGGCATCTTGGACACAACATATATATCACCTCTTTGTTGATTATTATATCACAATATTGTTTTTTTGTTTAGTATTTGTAAAATAAAAAAGACTTTTGAAGATTTAAACTTCTAGCAAGTCTTTTTATTTTTATTTATTTTACGATTACTCCTTGTGCACCGGCAGGTACTAAACCAGCATTTGACTCATCAGTATCAATGTGCATTGCAAGAGCATAAGAATCACTTACTCTAACAACAACATCTCCGAAGATTAAGCTTCTTCCATTTGATTCAACTTTTACTGAAACGATTTCTTTATCAACAACACCTAATTCTTCAGCATCAGCTTTAGTTGCATGAATATGTCTTTTTGCAACAATAACACCTTCAGAAATAGTAATTTCTCCTGCAGGTCCTTGGATAGTGCATCCTGGAGTTCCAGCTAATACACCTGATTCTCTAACTTCGATTGGTAAACCAATACTTCTAGCATCAGTTGCAGATAATTCTACTTGAGTTTGATTTCTAAATGGGCCTAAGATAGATACTCCAGGTAATGCTTTTTTAGGACCAACGATAGTTACTCTTTCTTCACAAGCATATTGCCCAGGTTGTGATAACATTTTTTTGATAGTTAATTGTGCTTCTTCACCAAATAAAATTTTAAAATGTTCTTCAGTTACATGAATATGACGAGCTGAAGTTTCCACTAAAACAGTTTTCATAATTTTATCTCCTTTTTTTAATTCAATTTATTATATCATAAGTTGATATTTTTTTCTATTATTTAAACTTATTATTTTTAAATATGATATAATATATATATAAATTAATTGGAGGAAGTTCTTTTTATGAAACTAGGATTAATATCTTTAGGTTGTGCAAAGAATAAGATTGACTCAGAATTATTTTTAGGTTTAGCATCTCGTTATAATATACAATTATCTAGTCTTGAAGAAGCTGATATCATTGTTATTAATACTTGTGGTTTTATTGAATCCGCAAAACAAGAATCAATTGAAACAATTATTGAAATGTTAGATTACCAACAAAATGGTAAAATAATTGTAGTAATGGGGTGTTTAGTAGAAAGATACTTTGATGATCTAAAAAAAGAAATACCTGAAGTAAATTATTTTATACCTATTCGAAACTATCTTGAATTACATAAGTTATTTCAAGAATTAACAGAAAGTAAAGAAATTAAATATTTAGATTATCAAGCTAGATTTATCTCAACACCAAAATCTACTGCTTATTTAAGAATTGGTGATGGTTGCAATAATAAATGTAATTACTGCGCTATCCCATTGATCAGAGGCTCATATAGAAGTAGGGCATTTGAAGATATTATTAATGAAGCTCAAATGCTTGCGGATAAAGGGGTTCAAGAACTAACTGTTATCGCACAAGACACAACTGCATATGGAAATGACTTAAAGGATATGTCCCTTTCTAAACTATTAAGTGCACTTGCAGAAATGAACAAATTCAAATGGATTAGAGTTCTATATTTATATCCTGATGAAATTACTAAAGAATTAATTGATACATTTATTAAATATGATTGTTTAGTTAATTACTTTGATATTCCAATTCAACATGCAAATAATAGGATTTTAACTAGTATGAATAGACGAGGAACAAAAGAATATATTAGATATATTATTAATACTATTAGAAATAAAATTCCTAACGCCATTATTCGTACAACTTTAATTGTTGGTTTTCCAGGAGAAACTTCTAAAGATTTTAATGAATTAAAAGAATTTGTTGAAGAAATTAAATTTGATCATTTAGGTGTCTTTACTTATTCTGATGAAGATGATACAGTTGGATTTAATATGTATCCAAAAGTCAGACAATCAACAATGGATAAAAGAAGAGATTCCATTATGCTAACTCAATTAAACATTAATACAAATCGATTAGAAAATTTAATTGGCGAAACTTTTGAAGCCATAGTTGATCATTACGACGAAGATATTAATTTTTATGCATTAAGATATTATGCTCAAGCTCTTGATGATGTTGATGGATATATATATGTTAAAGCTAAGTATTTAGAGTTAGGCAAATTCTATGATGTGACTATTACAGACTTTGATGAATATGACTTGATTGGAGAAATAAAAAAAGAAGATTAAAATCTTCTTTTTTTTATTGCATTTCTTCAATATGACAAATATATTCAATACTTTTTAATGCTTCAATAATTTCAGTATGTGTTTTATATTTCTTTAATTCTTTACTAACTATTGATAAAGATACTGAGTATACACTGAGTCCTGAATTAGCATATGCTGGATTTGATTCAATATCATCAATTCTTAACCCTAATTCTCTTATAGTAGTTACAAATTCTTGTAAATATTTTGCATTTTTTAATTCTAAATGTATTTCAAAATGATTAGATCTATTTTTTAAATATATTTCAAACTTTGGAAATAATGATAAAGAACTTAGTAAAGCAATAAAACCAATTACAGTTATTGTATAAAATCCTGCACCTAATGTTAAACCTATGATTGCGCTTAACCATAAACCAACTGAAGTTGTTAAACCTTTAATTTGACTTCTTGATGTATATAAAGTTGTGTTAGTTGAAAGTATTGCAACCGCAATAATTGCACCTATTGATAAAATGGCTAATTTAAATCCATATTTTTCCATTAAATATATATCCAACATCATAACAATTGTTGTAGCTAAACTTGCTAGAATAAATGTTCTTAAACCAGCTGCATGTCTTTTACTAGATCTTTCACAACCTATTATAGCCCCCATTATAACAACAATTACAACTTTTAAAATGATGCTATATATATTATCTATTTGTTGACTCCATTCACCTATCAGTTTAGCAATTGGATCTACTATCATAAAAAACATATTATCTACCTCTCCATTTTCTCATTCCTTTTCTTTGAACATTAAACGTGTCAAAGTTTTGTTCTTCGGCAGCTTCATTAAAAGCTTCCTCTTCTTCTGAAATTTCTACCTTTGGAATGTTTTCTTTTATTTTATTAATTCTTTCGATTAATTTTTCTACTTCTGTTTTTTCATTTCCATCATCTTTAATTTCATTAATTTGAACTAAATCTTCAATTTCATTACTATATGATTTAGACAAATATAGTGATAATTTTGCACAAGCAGGTCCGACTAGTTCATTTATAATACTAGCAGCAAGTATAATTGTGATTAATGCGCTTCCCATTTCAGAATCTAGGGCTCGTGCTCCAAGAGATGCAAGTCCTATAGCAACACTAGCTTGTGGGATTAACGCTAAACCTAAATAGTTTCTAACTTCTTTTGGACTTTTTACTGTTAATGTTCCTAAATAAGCACCTAAATATTTACCAACAATTCTAACCAAGAAATATGATACACCAATTACAATTAATGGTACTGCACCTAACATATTCTTTGAAAATAATGCAGACAAGTCAAAATTCAAACCACTTCTTACAAAAAATAATAATAAAAATGGTGGACTAAAATATGCAAGTTGTTTAAATAATTTATCATCTTGACTAATATTTGTATATATCATCCCCATTGACATACAACCGAGTAAAGGTGATATATCTAATAATGCACAAATACCACAGAATGTTAATAATGTTCCAACACTAATTATTAATCTATTATCTGTACTTCTTGACTGTGGCATTAATAATTTTAATAAAACACCAAATAATGCACCAATAATAATTACACCAATATTAATTAATAATGGTTTTATAATTGTAATAAAACTTAGAGTTTCTCCACTTGTTTGAATAACTGATAAAGCTATACTGAATGTAAATAATGCAATTATATCATCTAAAGCCACTACTTGCAAAATTGTATCAACAAAAGTTCCCTTAGCTTTTGTTTGTCTAATAGTCATTAAAGTAGATGTAGGAGCAGTAGCTGATGCAATAGCTGCTAATATAATTGAAAATGCTAAACTTAAATTAAATACAAAATACATTAAAACAAATATGATTGCAGCAGAAATTATTGCCTCAAATATAGTAACCACTATTACTTTTGGTCCATTTTTCTTTAATGCTTTTACTTTAAAAAACTCTCCGGTGCCAAAAGCAATAAAGGCTAATGCTATATCTGATATAAAGTCCATTCCATCTACTATATTTTTTGGAACCAAATCTAAACAAAATGGCCCCATTATAATACCAGTAATTATATATGCTGTTACATTAGGTAATTTTAATTTTTTTGTGATTCTCGTCATCGCAAATCCAAAAAAGATCATAAATGATACAGAAATAATAATAGTCGGAACTGTACCCATATTATCATAAAAGCTAAACAACATATATATCACTCCTTTCTTACTCAAGTTTTTTTCTTAATCCCCTTAATACCTCTACCATTGCCCAAGTATCTTGTTGACAATATTCTCTTAAAGCTAAATATAATCTATTATATTCATCTTTCGTTAATGTTGGTAACATTGAGTAAGTCAATACTGCTTCTGTTCCATTTTTAACGGTCAACGTACTATATGTTAAATCAGTAAATAAAGGTAATACTTTTTTAATGGAAAATGACCCATGTAACCCATTATTATAATAGTTAAATACTTTACATCTTTCATCTTTTTCTTTTTCGCTCATTGTATTTGGTAATAAGTGATTAAACATCTTTTTATTACCATATAATACATACATCAAATCATATACCGCATCACGTATTTTCAATAAGTCATCTGCTAAATTTGGAAACATTTGGGCCAATTCTTTTAAACGTCCTTTTTCAAATGTTTGATTATAGACCATAACTGTTCCACCATTTGACAAATCAATATATTCAATCATTTTTTCACATAAAGTTCTTCTATGATCTTTATGGTCAGGTGCCAAAAATTCATAATGGTCGAATTTCTTATCACAAACACCAGGCTCTCTTTCTATATGTAGTGAGAATTGAAAAACCGATTGCATATATGGAGTTTCACCAATATATCTTGGTAATGGACAATTAAAACTTTCAAAGTCTAAATGATATATTGGATATTTAATATCTTCTATTGCTAGATTTATTAATTCTCTATCAAAATATTCTTCGTCTTTTAACATACAATTGTATTGTATTATGTGTTTCGGCTTATTTATTAATGTTAATGGCATATCTAAGATACTATAATATTTATTTTTTATTATGTCATATATATCATATTTTTCATTAGTTTCAGAATCCACAAATCGTCTTTCTAAAAATTCATAAACATTACCAGGATGTTTTACTTTCGAAAAACAAATTTTTTCAAATTTACATTCAGTAGTCTTCTTGTGCTCACAACATTTTCCAATGCACGATTTATCTATAGTTCTTCTTTCAATACATTCTACTACATAATCCTTTTGATTTTCTATTATAGAAAAGTATTCTTTTGTAATATTTGTCAAATCATAACAAATAGTTAATTCATGACCTAACTTGTCTGTTGGATAATCAATTATATCTAAGTTAATCTCTTGATCTAAAACATAATTACTGTTTAATACAACTAAATAAAATTCCATATCATTGATTTTATTATGAAGATTTTCTTGAATTAAACTTTTTTCAATAATGTATCTTTCTATTGCGATGTCATACACGTATTTTCCAGTATCTGAATAGCGATCAAATAATTTATTACGACATTCAAAATACTTTTTATATTCTTTAGATACTTTATAAGTTTCATCCGAAATCAAACATTCTAATTCTTTTTTGATACTAATGTCTGTTTCTTCTTTTAATCGGTACACACCACTTAAATCTTTTATAAAAATTGAGTCATATAATTCTTCATCAAGAAAGTTAATTTTAGGATTTTCATCTTTAGCAAGTTCTTTTTCTTTATCAATCTTGCCAAGTTTAAAAAATTTTTTAGAGGTTGTCCCTTTTACCTCAAATACTCTGATTTTTCCATCTTCACATTCATTGTATATATCTAAGTAACAATAGTATTCATGTTCACCTTCTGTAAATGAATACTTTTTTTGTTGTTTTATATTATCACCATAAACTAAATTACCAGGAAACTTTCTTTTTATCATCTGTGCAGCCACAAGTTCAAGTTTAGTAAAATAAGGCATTAAAGCTTCCAATTGAGCACTAGTTGCTTCTGTTAAATCTTCTCCTGTTTCGTCATCAAACATATGTTCAAATATATCTAAAGCATTTTCACTTTGTTCAGAAAAGATTCCTTCTGACAAGTTTTCAATATCTTGTATTATATTAGTGTTTTCACCATATATGCTTTTAATATGATGCATATTTCTAAAAGTATACATATCATATATACTTGCAAAATTATCGCATCTCGTTAAATTTTTAAATAAAGACTTTGAAATTTTCATTAAAATTCTCCTTTAAAACAAATTTTACTTAATGAATTTTTCCTTTATCAATATAAAAAACAAGCGAACTTTTACTATTTTAAAGAAGTTCGCATGCTATTTTGGAAGATCAATTCTTTTTATTATTATCTCGTTTTTGTTTTTTAATAACGCTATTTTTATATGCGATAATTCTCTTTCCTTAAACCACGAACTGCCTATTATTTGATAATCAAAATCGTAAGAATTAATAACATTTAGATTATAATCTAATAAATATATAATATCATTTTCAATCAAATATATATATTTATCTGCTCTATTAAAAGTCAAAATATTATCATATGCATTTGTTTGTATAATTGTTTGTGTAGTATTATTTACTGAAATTATGTCATTATTAGTTGTTAAGATTACTGTATATGAATAATCTATTCCATCTAATACAAACACTTTTTTTATTTCTTTTAAGTTTATTAGATTAATAGTTTGTTCAGAATCTTCTATATTTTCTTCGCCTGTACTATTAATTATTGTTTTACTTTGAATTTTTTTATATAAATATATGTTGTTATTTTGTGAATAAACATATATATTTTTCTTTATTATCGTCTGTTTTACTTTGTCATCTATGTGATCAAGAGAACTTTCTACATATAAAATATTTTCATTAGGTACATTTTGAAGAATTACGTTATTCTCATTATTAAATAAATTAACATAATTAGATGTTCCTATTTGTCTTATTATTTCCCCAAAACCATCACATGCATAATTATAAGAAATATCTGTTATATTTTCTTCATCATATTTTATACCTTGTAATCCATTGCTATTTAAATAAAACAACTCACCATTTATATTGTTTAATAATATAGCAGATTCATTTTCTACAATATTTTTATAATTAAAATCTTCTTTATATAATTTTCCTTCTTTAATATATATGTTTCCTTTATTACTAGTTTTAATAATAAATCTAGTTGCTTCACCATAACCATATTCATTTTCTAAAAAGATTAATGACTTTGTAGGATTTTCCGCTAAGATAATTTCTTCATCATTTTCTAGTGCTTTATAATAACAGCTACTTAACATAAACAATAAAAAAGGTAAAATTAAAAATACAACTGTTTTTTTCATAAATTCACCTTAAGTTATTATAACAATTTTTTTATATTTTTGCAAGTTGTATGTGTATAAAACAAAAAGTCTACAATTTGTAGACTTTAATTTCAAATGGTGGCTGGGGCCGGGGTCGAACCAGCGACACACGGATTTTCAGTCCGTTGCTCTACCAACTGAGCTACCTAGCCAAATGGCGGTCCCAACGAGACTTGAACTCGCGATCTCCAGTGTGACAGACTGGCATGTTAACCACTACACCATGGGACCTTTTTTGGTTGCGGAGGAAGGATTTGAACCAACGACCTTCGGGTTATGAGCCCGATGAGCTACCACTGCTCTACTCCGCGATCTAAAAAAAATGGCGGAGAAAGAGGGATTCGAACCCCCGCGGCTGTTACACCCTGTCGGTTTTCAAGACCGATCCCTTCAGCCAGACTTGGGTATACCTCCATATTGACATCAAATATAATATCAAAAGAAAAACAGTTAGTCAACCCTACTAAAATAAATTATGAGGAAAGGAAAATTTTACTTTCCCCTT
>JAFQRV010000015.1 GCA_017409905.1 Bacilli bacterium | reverse complement strand
TAATGCTAAAATAATCAAGGATATAAACAAAACTCGAGTTTTCAACTTATCCATTTTATTCACCATAATTTTTTCAATATGAAATATCTTCCAAAAAAATAAATCAAGCTACAATTTATTTAGATGAAAAACACCCCAAAAAATTCACCATATGTAACTTTTTAGAGAAAAAATAGTGTTCATTTTAATCAAAAAATCATTAAAACGATTCTTAAGGATAAAACAAATCACCTTTTTAAATCAAAAAAATTTATCAGAAAGTTTTTAGTCCATTAACATCAATAAAAGTTAAACTATTAAAGACTAAACCCCGTTACATACAGTATATTGTATTTATATAATTATATATAAAGTTTATGAAAATATAATAGCATTCATTTAAATTGTTTAAACATAAAAAACTTAAAATACCCAAATTATGCGATTGTTCAAAGTTAAGTTAATTAAGTAATAATAAGGAAAATATTGTCTTTTGATAAAAATTTAATATTAAAAAAAGAAGGAATGATAAGAAAGATTAAAAAAAGTCTATAAAAAAATAAAATATAATTTTAAAAAAATAAAAAATAGAAGAAATGAATTCTTCTAAAAAATACTTATTTTTTACGTCCGAAAGAGACAGTTGAAACTAAGGTCAATAATGTTAAAACTACTAAAGCAATTGGATTACCAGCTGCTGGAATTGCAGGAATTGCTTTTTCTGCAACAGGAGCAGCAGGCTCATCTGCAGGTTCTTCCTCAGGTTCCTCTTCAGGTTCTTCACCAGGTTCTTCCTCAGGTTCTTCTGCAGGTTGAGTTACAGTAATTTGAATAGTAGTATTGGATGGATTATAATAATCGTTTCCTAAATACTCAATAGTAGCTTCAGTACTTTCAGATGGTAATTCTACACCTTCAAATACAGCTTTACCCTCTTTTACGTCAACACGACCAATTTCTTTACCATTAATTTTTAATACAGCAGTACCATTTTTAACAGCATGTTCGTTTTGATCAACGATATCTGCGGTAATAGTTACTTTATCACCAGCAGTACCAGAAACATCATCACTTGTAGTTGTAGTGTTTAATGGTAAAACATTGAGTTTAGCTGATTCTTCTGATTCAATATAATCATTTATACCTTCAGAATGTACATCATAATTATATCCATTAAATTTCACGGAATACTTGTAAGTACCAGGGCTTGAAAGTGTGATATCTTTAAATACAGCTTGACCATCTTCAACATCAACAGTATAAGATTCAGAACCTGCCATTAATAATCCACTTTCAAGTTTGTTGCTCCAATCAATAGTTAAAGTAGCAGTTCCATTTGGATTAGGAAGACTGCTAACTTTTGGCTTGATTTTAGCTGTGATGTCCACAACATTCTCAACATAATCAGTGATATCTTCAAGTTCAATCTCAGTCTCGATGTTATAAACCGCATATACAGTGACATTTAGCTCAATACCGGCATATTCAGAAGTTTTAATTTTCATGGTATCACCCTCACCGTACCGCTGTTTAGTGTCATTTCTTTCCCAGTATAAAAATTTTGCCCCATTTGGTATGTCAGCAGGTTCCCTAAATTCATGTGAATAAGCTGTATTATCTGAAGTCCATCTAGCAGAACCTCCTCCATTTCCTAAATTATCAATATACTCACAATTTACACATCCAATAAGGGTTTTAGTATACTGAGCAGTGTATGAATATGTATAATTATGACCAAAACCATTTTCATCAATATATTTTGCAAATGCTTTCTTTTCGGTATGGCCTATATCCTGACCTGTTTGGTCATCTCTCCAACATTTAAAGACATAACGATACCCATCATAAGTAAAACTCTTTTGATTACTCATACCTACTGTACTATTCAACTTTTTCTCAACAGGAAAAGACCATGGCACAGAATTAGGGCCTTCATAATGGGTAACCCACTCACCATAAGTATCACTGTAACCAAAACCATCCATATAATTAATCTTAATAGTAAGAGAACTACTTGCAGTTGGGTTAGGATTTGGATCAACTTCACCAAATTCGCTATCACTTGCTTGTTGAACATCACTGACTGTCTCTTCGGATAAATCAAAATTATCTTGTGTATCACTGATTACTTCATCAGCATCTGCAGCTGCAACAGCACTAACAGACAATAATGCTAAGATAATCAATGAAACGAATAAAACACGAGTTTTCAATTTATCCATATATAATTCACCATATTTTTTTCACAATATGAAATATCTTCCAAAAAAATAAATCAAGTTACAATTTATTTAGATGAAAAACACCCCAAAATTTCATCATATGTAACTTTTGAGAAAAAATAGTGTTCATTTTAATCAAAAAAATCAATCCCTGATTTTTAAAGATGAAACAAATCACATCTTTAAATCATTAATTATTAGAAATTTATTTATCCCAATAATTCGTTAATGGTTAATCTATTTAATACTTAACCCCGTTACATATAATATTAATTAAGTATTCTTTATATATAAATATTTGTATAATGAGTTAATCATTAAAAAAATTATAAAAAAATTATAAAAGAGAAAAAATTACTATGAATTTTCAATAAATAAACGTGACAATGAAAAAAATAGATAAAAAATGGATTATGTAATTAAAAAATAAATAGAAAGAAAATAAAAAAGTTACAAGCCTAATTTATCAACAGCATAAATAAACTGACTTGCCTGGTTTTCCAAACTGTTATCAGGATTTCCGCGCATTTCAAATACAATAGCTGGAATTCCCCCTTCCTCTATAGGAATTGTAGAGTATTGAGGGCTTGAATAGCTTGCCGGTTCATAATAAATCACATAACTTATGTCCTTTGTTACATTATTTGCTGCCTCATAAGATACTGTATCATTGGAAACTGGAGCAAATATATATGGATCTTGCACATAACCACCATTTGAAGCATGAATGTCAATAACCAAATCATATCCGTTTTTAAATGTATCCTTTA
>JAFQRV010000014.1 GCA_017409905.1 Bacilli bacterium | reverse complement strand
TCTCTAAATTTATATCCTAAAAATATTCCTAAGATTATCATAGTAAAAGAAACTAAAATTATATTAGTAATATTAGTTTTTTTAACTATTAAAGTATAAACATTAATTTCACCACTTGCTGATTTTACTAATATGTTTATAACATCATTATTTTCTATAATACTTACTGTACTATTTTCATCATCAGGTATTGCTTCAATTTTCATATTTTTATTTTTAACAATTGTATAATTAGTTATTTTTTTATCAAATTTTGAAGTTAATTTTCCATTTTTGATTTTTATATTTTTTAAGTAATTATTTGTTGATAATTTTTGTTCAAAAACACTCTCTCCACGATATACTACAATTATATATTCTTTTGTGGAATTATCTTCTGCTGTTACAGTAAATTTATATTGATTATTACCAACACTTAATTTTTCTGGTCCATCTTTTTTAAGATTTGCATATTTTGTATCCTCTACTTCTGCGTTTATTTCTATAAATTCTACTTCATTTGGAACATAAACGATATATTTAGTTTGTTCTTTATTAAAAGACGGACTAAGCTGTCCAGTTGATACTGTTAAATTTGCTAAATAACTATTTGTTGATAAAACCTTGCTTGGATCTTTTCCACGAGTAACATTTATTGTATATACTTTACTACTTCCATTTTCTGCTGTTACTGTTATTTTTACAGCAGTAGTTTCTTCAGCAACTAAATTATTTTGATTTTCAATACTTACCTTAGATTTATTATCTGCAGGTGTAGCTCTAACACTTAAATTTTCTACACTAAACGGTACTGATAAATGATAATTAGTAGTATTACTAGAAAAACCTGGACTTAAAGTTCCACCATTTACTGTTAGGTTAGACAAATTATTATTTGAGCTTCGGTCATCTTTTCTAATAACTATAATTTGGTATGTTTTTTTATCTCCATTTGGTGCTGTTACTACAATAGAAAAAGTATTTTTACCATAATTTAATGATTTACTCCCTGTTCCAGAAATGGTTGCTCCACTATCTTCAGCTGAAGCATTTATATTAATATTTGTTACATCTTCATTAACACTAACTGAATAACTAGTATTATTCTTATTAAAATTTATGCTTCCTTTATCAACAGATAAACTTGATAAATTATTATTTGAACTTGGTGGATTTGTTATATTAATAATTTTGCTACATCCTGAAATAGAAACTGGTGATGCATTTGCATCTGGCTGACTACTTCCACTATAAGAAACTGTTGCTGTTCCTAAAGCTTTAGTTTTAAAAGTGAATTTCATAATGTTACTATAACCTTTTATTGTATTAGCACCAAATCCTCCAAATTTATTACCGACAAGTTCTATTGTAAATGGTGCAAGAGAAGTTGCGCTTACTAATTCTAATTTGTCACTACTATAGCTTAAATTACCACCAAATGCAGCAAGTCCTCCATCATCAGTAGTTCCTGAAACACTTCCAACATATAAAGTTATTTCTATATTTTCACCAATATAAGCTGAGCTATTTCCACTAAAACCAGTTGAAGCTGTTCCCGATGCATACACTACTGGAATTAAAAAAAAGAAATAAAAAGAAAAAAGGATAAATAGATTCTTTAAAAATTTCTTTTTCATTTTTCTACCTCCAATTTTCTTTTGATTCTTCTTTAGCTTTTTCCTCTTCACGTCTTTTAATTTCTTTTTTTCTTTGATTTAAAGCATCTTGTTCTAATAACATTTTTAATTTTGCAGTATCTTTAGTTTTAGTTGCTTCATAAATAGCGTCAACTATTTCACGTTTCGTAACAGTATAATCATAAGGATCATAAGGAATTTTTTCTTCATAATCTGCTTCAACTGCGTCAATTGATGAGTTTGTTGGTTCACTTAATACATGACTATTTTGATTTGAATTACCATGAACAACATCATCATCAGATGTATTTTTTGATCCAAAATTGAATTCTGGTTTTACTTCAATTATTGGTGCTACAGATTTATTTTCATTTTCATTCTTAATTTCATTTTTATCTTTTTTTCTACGTTTTAATAATATTATTAATAAAATAAACAATATTAATATTAATAAAATTAGAAATCCTAATATTCCTGCAGATATTCCAAATTGTAAAGGAGATAATCCTAAAACTTTAGTTTCTTTTACGGCTTTTTCTACATCAATTGTATAGTATTTTATAAAACCATTTTTATCAGAAACTTTAACCAAAACTGTATTATGTCCTTCTTTTAAATTTTTATTTCCTATTATTTCTACTTTAGATTCACTATTTTCTGCGATTGCTGTAATATCTAATTCTGTAGTATCTCCATCTACTTTTATACTATATTCTAAAATATCTGGATCAAATTTTGGACTTAATTCACCATCTTTTACAATTAGCTCTTTTAAATTATTATCACTATTAGAAGTGGTTCTAGTTACATTTAATGTATAAACACGTTTAGTGCCATCTTCGGCTGTTACAGTAATTTGAACAGTATTAACTTCTCCAGCTTTAAAATTTTCATTTCCTGTAACTTCAACATTAGCCTTTCCATTATTTGTGACATAAGACAAGTCTAATTTTTCCACCTCATAAGGTACATTTATTTCATAATTTGAAATATCCTTATCAAATTTAGGAATAATTTCATGAGATGAATTAATTATTAAACTTTTTAAATAATTATCACTTGATTTAGTAGTTGTTGTAGAATTTGTATTTGAAGATTCACGTGTTACATTCACTGTATAAGTGTTTACGGATCCATCTTCGGCTGTTACTTTAATAGTAACAACATTTACGCCTTCTTTCCAATTTTTATTACCACTTACTGTAACTGTTGCTTTATCACTTGAAGGTATGGCTGTAACATTTAGTCCAGTAATACTATTTTGTACTTTCATAGAATATGTATTTATATTATTTTTAAATGTAGGACTTAATGTGTATCCACTAACGCTTAATGATTTTAATGTTGCATCACTATCTTTTTTTTCTTCTTCTTTCTTTACAAAATTGATAGTATATGTTTTTGTAGTTCCATCTTCTGCCGTTACTTTTACAGTAGCAGTTGTTGTCCCATCTTTTAAAGTAATATTTCCTAATCCAGTCACATTTGCTTTAGTATCATTTGTACTACCTTCTATTTTTGCAATCGTAGCATTATTTGGAACACTTACTGTATAAGATGTAGTATTAGCTGAAAATGATGGGCTTAATGTATAACCACTAACACTTAAACTTTTTAGTGTTGCATCACTACTTTTTGTAGTAGGTACTGATGGTGTTGGATCAGTTTGAGTTTCTTCTGTTATAGTAATTGTTTTTTTATTTATAGTTAATGATACAGCATCACTATTTCCGTCGGAAACTGCTCCACTTTTTAATGTTACAGATGTTGTGCCAGTTTTCTTGGCTTTAAATGTAAATGTAAATAATAATGTGTCATTATTAATTGCTGTAGATTCACTAATAGTCATACCTATAATTTTATAATTTGTTGAATTGATACTAGGTGACAATGAAGACGATGCTGTACCTGAAACATATTCTAAATAAGTACTATCGAAATCTAAAATTCCTTGAATACCAAAAACACCACCTGGTACATTTGAAATATTTTTAATATACATTTTTACACTTATAGAACTTCCAACTTTGACAGTTGAATTTCCTTCAAATGATACAGTTGCAGTACCTGCTGCATATACTGGAATACATGCAGCAAATATTTGCAAAATAATAAATGTCATTAAAATTTTAAATTTTTTAATTATTTTCATATTTTACTACCTCTTAATGTAAGAAATCCCTTTCTAAATAATGATTTAATATCTTCACTGCATCGAATAAGTCTATATTAGAATCTTCATTAGCATATGCAGCTTCTAGATATGCTTCTGTAAGTAATGTTCTTTCTAAATAATGATTTAATATTTTTACTGCATCAAACAAGTCGATTATACCATCACCATTAGTATCTCCTTTAATAACAATTATTTTTCTGTCATGCTCTACACCATCAATCATTAATTTAACTATCATTCCTGTAGCTAATTTTTCACTTTCTTCTATTTTTCTCGACTCATCTGCTGTCCAAATTTCTAAATATTCATTTTCATTATCCAATTGATTTTTAATATCTATTCCAGTTATATTTAACCCCACTGTTTTAATATAACCATTTGTAATAGTATGACCATATACCATTGATGTAATTGTTGATGAAGGATCAGCTTCCTTAACAACTGTAACTCTATAAGTTGAAATTGTTCCGTCTTCGGCTGTTACTAAAATTGTTATTTCAGTATTTCCGCTAGCTAAAGGTGAAAGTGTTAAAGTATGAGGAGATGAATATGTAACTCCATTCATTTGCATTGTTGCATTTTGATCTTCTGTAGTAGCAGTAATATCAAGACTAGTTACTTTTCTATCAACATTTACAGTATAACTAAAGTTTGTTTTATTAAATGTTGTTGGTTGTAACTCACCATTATTTATTGAGATATTACTTAAATAAGCATTATTTGATGCTGTTTTAGTATAAGTTATTTTATAATTTTTAACTGTTGTTCCATCTTCGGCTGTTACTTTAATAGTGATAGCACCATTTCCATTTTCTTTTGGTATATTAACTACATTAGAATCTTGTTTATTACCATTTACTAAGTAACTAACTTTAGAAGTTCCTACTTGAGTAGTAGTATGAATAGTTAGTTCAGTTAAACTATATGGAATTTCTCCAATAGAATATTCCTCTGTTTCCATATCAAAAGATTTATCTAAAATGTAATTATCTACACTTAAATCACTTAAATAAGCATTGTTTGAAGCTGTAGCTTCTAATCTTTTAACAACTACCGTATAAGTCATAGGAGTATCATCTTGAGCAGTTACTAGTATGCTTACTGTATTATTTCCTACTTTTAAATCAGAAATAGTAATCGTTTTAGGTGTGAAATAAGAATTGCCATTAATTGTTATGCTTGCATTTTTATCTTCAGTTTCAATATCGAAGTTAATGCTTGTTATATCATTATCAACAGTTATTTCATAATAATTTTTTGTCTTAATAAAATCAATTTGTGAAATAGATGGTTCTAATACACTTAAATAGGCATTACTTGATGCTACCAAATTGTAAGAAATATTATAAGATTTAGGAGTACTTTCATCAGCTGGTATTACTTTTACAGTTATTGTTTTTTCTCCAAGTATTTCAGGAATATTTATGATATTACTATCTTGTTTTACTCCATCTAAGTAATATTCAATTTTTGCATTTAAATTATTAGCTATTGCATTTACTATCAATTGATTTACACCGTAAGGAATATTTCCAATTGTATAACTTAATTTAGTTGGTTGGAATGTTTTATCAAGTGGATAACCGGCTATGCTTAAATCGCTAAGTGTAGCATCATTACTTAAAGCCTGTACTACGGTAAATGTGTAAGTTCCTGGTGTATTATCTTCTGCTTTAGTATTAAGTGTTATTATAGTGTCAGCTATTGTATAATTACCATTTCCATCTACTATAGTTTTATTATTTGTTGGAATACCTTCAATTGAAAAGTCTGTACTGCCATATGGAACAGTTAGTGTATATTCTGTTTTATTTGGGTCAAATGCTGGAGATATTGTTGCACCTGTTACATTGACACTTTGTAATGTTGTATCACTCGATTTAGGTCTATTTATTTTAATTGTATAAGTTTCAGTTTCTTTTTTATCTTCTGCTGTTACCACTACTTGATAGTAGTTTTCAACTGTAGTAGATAAAGTTATTGTATCTTGTTTTTCAACTGTTGCATTTGAATCATCAGAAATAGCTCTTACTTCATTAGGAGACAATGTTTCCTTGTCTTCTTTTACAGTTACTTCATAGAAAGTTATATCACTATCAAATTCTGGAGATAATAAATACCCGTTTATTGAAAGTAAACTTAATTTAGCATTATTACTTTTTGCTCTATTTATATTAATTGTGTAAATATTTATTTCACCGTTTTGAGCTGTTACTGTTAAATTAAATGTATTTAATCCAGTAGCTAATCCCTTTGTCCCAGTTCCTGATACACTAGCATCAGAATCTGATAATACAGCTCCAATTACAATATTTGTTTTATCATTTGGTACTTCATCTAATGTATACTCATTCTTATTTTTGTCAAATTCTGGAATAGTCTCACCATCTACTGTTAAATCGATTAAGTAGTTATCACTTTTCTCAGCTCTTACAACGTTAATTACATAATTTTGTTTAGCACCTGATTCGCTTTGTACAGTAATAGTTATTTTATTTTCCCCTACTTCTAGATCATACGTACCAGTACCACTAAGTGTCGCAAGATTATCTGTTAATGTTGCTCCGATATCTATTGAAGTAACACTACCGTCTACATTTACAGTATATGAAGTTATATCTTTATCAAATTCAGGACTTAGAGTTCCTTCACTAACAGTAATATCAGATAACGTATTAATACTAGATTTTTCTCTAACAATATTTAAAATATACTTTTTAGTTACAGATTCATCCTCACTTACTACTACTATTTCTTTTGTCATATTACTTTCATTCATAGTATAATGACCTACACCAGATGTAATGTGTGCGTGTTCTTCAGTAGTTTCTGCTGCTATATCAAATTCAGTAGTATTAACAGGAACTGAAACAGTATATTCACCTAGTTCAGAGTTAAAACTTGGATTAAATGAACCGTTAGTTACTGTTAAACTTTTTAATGTTGCAATATTAGATTTTTCTCTAGTTACAACTAAGACATAATTTTGAGTTGTTGTTCCATCTTCTGCTGTTACAGTAATTACTATTTCATTAGTATCAGTTGTAACAAGATTTTTATTATCAAATGAATATGTAGCTTTTTTATCTGTTGATACAATTGGGTCACTTACATCTACTACTAAATTCTCTGTATTTACTTCAGAAACACTATTTGAAACAGTTACTTCATATTTACCAGTCAATGAATTATATGTAGCACTATTTCCAGCTAAAGTAATACCGTCAATATTAGTATTATCATTCAATTTACGATTAACGGTAATTGTATATGTTTTTGTGGAATTTGGATCATGTGCAGTAACTAATATATTAATTACATTTTCACTTGTTTTTAAATCTATTAATCCATCACCAGATTTATTGGCTAAAGTATCATTAGGTGTTGCTACAATATTTAATTGGTGTGTATTATAATCAACATCTGATAATACATAACTTGTTATTTCTGGATCAAATCCTGGTACTTGTGTTCCATTTACTGTCAAATTAGATAATGTTGCATCTACTCTGTTTTTTCTAGTTATTATAATAGTATATTTTTTAGTATCACCATTTTCTGCTTTCACTTCTACAGTAATAGTATTTACCCCAAATACTAATTCAAAATCTTGCGATAGATCAGTAGTAATTGTTGCTTTACCAGTATCTTCAACTTCTGCTGCAATTGTAACTTTATCAACTGTTCCTGCTACTATTTCATTATATATTAGTGTTCCTGCATTAAAATCTGTAACAGAAATACCATTATATGTTAAACTTTTTAAATTAGTATTAGAAGATTTTTGTCTTTCAACAATAACATTATAATCTTTAGTTGTTATTCCATCTTCTGCTGTTACTGTTAAAATTACTTTTTTAGTACTTTCATTAGCTAACATTGTGTATGATGTACCATTTAATGGAGATATAGTTGCTTTTTCATTAATAGATGCACTTAAACTAAACTCAGTTGTTTCAACTGGTACTGCAATTGTACAACTATCCCCTTCCATTAAACAATATCGACTACTATCATTACCAATAGTTAAAGTCACTTTAGATATTGATACATCTTCTGAAGGTTCTCTAGTAATTAAAATTGTGTATGTTTTTGGTGTTTTATTTTCACTAGTAATAGTAAATTGCCACTTGTTTATACTCTCAGTAGATAAAGAAATGCTTTCACCTTTTACTAAGGTAGCGTCATCACTCTTAGATACAATAACATCTGATGGATTTAATATATTCTTATTATTTGGCAATGTTACTTCATAATCTCCATCGCTATTTAATGTCGGAACTAAGCCTGCCACAGTTAATCCATGAACAGTGTTATCATCATTTTTTTCACGATATATATTAATTACATAATCATTAACTGTTACACCGTCTTGAGCTGTTACAGTAACAATAATTTCATTATCACCAGTTGATAAATCAACAGTATTACCTGTTACTGTATTACCATTTACCTTAGTAGTTACTGTTGCGTACTCATTAGTTTTTATTGCATCAATTTCTAAACTATCTTTTTCAAATGCTACATTATCTAAAGTATATTCAAATTTATCACTAGCAAATTCAGTAATTGTTCCCCCATCTACTTTTAAATCTGATAAAGTTGCAATTGTATATTTTTCACGAGTTAAATTAATAACATAAGAAGCTGGTGTTCCATCTTCGGCAGTTACTTCAACTTCAATTGTATTTACCCCAAATTGTAAATTTGTATTACCCGTAATATTAGTTACTTTAGCATAACCAACTGCTGGTGTAGCATATACTTCTACATTTTCTACACTTCCATCAACACTTGCAGTATAAGTACGAGTTGTTGAATTAAATTTTGGAGATAATGTTCCTTCTGATAAAGATAAACTTGATAAATAATTATTTGATGATTTTAATCGAGTTAAGTTAATTGGATAAGTTTGAATACTTCCATCTTCGGCTGTTACTGTCACTGCAACTTTAGTTGTCGTAACTGGATATGTAGCGCTAGTTGTATTAAGTATAGGAGTACCAGTTGCTTCACTATTTGTACTTATATCTGCTAAAGAAACATAAGCTTTTCCAATATCTTCAGCTACAGCAGTGATTGTTACTTCGGTAACAGTTGGGTCATAAGTATATGTATATGTTCCGTAGAATGAAGATGTAAATTCAGGTGTCAAGATTCCTTTAGGATTACTTGTTACAGTTAAATCTGAAAGATTTATATTATTTGATAATCTTCTTACTTTAATTGTATAAGTTTTAGTACTTCCATCTTCTGCTTTAACAACAACATTAAAAGAATTATCTCCTATATTTAATTGAACTGTACCAGTACCACTTTGGATAACTGCTTTTCCAGTATCTTCTACCACTGCTTCAATCTCTATATTTGTTTTTGTTGTAACTACATTAGGAAGTGTATACTCTGTTTTTTCTTTAGAAAAATCTGGCACCAAACTACCATCTACTTTTAAACTACTTAAATAGTTATTGTTAGATGCAGCTTCACGTGTAATTTCAATTGTATAAGTTTGACTACTACATACATTACCAGGAACAGTGGAATATTGATCTAAACAATTTTCAGCTTTTACAATAATGCTTTTTGTATTTAAAGTAGTACCAGAATTAGTAAGTTCCCAATTATCAACACCACTTTCTATAAAAGCATTAGCGTGATTTGGAGTAGCTGATACGTTTGTATTACTTATACTGTAAGGAATACTACCATTATATGTATAAACTCCATCTTGTAATTCACCAATCGATACACCATTAGTTAAAGTTAAACTTGATAAAGTCGCATCATTTGATAAACGATAAACATGAATTTGATATGTTTCAGTATTACCATATTGAGAAGTAACTATTATGTCAAATATATTATCTCCTACTTGTAAATCTTTAGTTCCTAGTCCAGCGCTGGCTATACTAGCTGTAGAATCATTTACTGTAGCAGCTAAATCAATTGATGTTACCCCATTTGGTACAGCTGTATAATAAGTTGTATTATCGGCAGTAAATGATGGATCAAGTGGATAAATAGTATCTTTATTAGTAACAGTTAAAGTTTTTAAACTTGCGTCTCTAGATTCAGCTCCATAGACACTATAAACTCCATCTGTTGTTGTAACAGCTAGATTATTAGGTATAGGAACAGCATTATCAACTATATAAGTATTATCGGTATCAAAAATAAATCCAGTACTTCTTCCAGGAGTAGCATCATCATTTACTTTAAAAAAGAAATAAGCAACATCTAAGTCAGCATCTAATGGCACGTAGTAGGTACTATCATAAAATACTAATCTAACAGTACTACCAGTTAAATTAGATTCAATTGTCCATCCTGATAAATATTCATCGTTATCTTCATCATAAAATTTAGGAAAATTACTTTTATTATTAGAACTTAATATATTATCACCAGCTGTATTCATAAGAGGAGTAAAAGTATCTTCGTCATAATTAAAGAAAGTCTGTAATGATATAGCAGTTTTAGGTGTTCCAACTTTAAGATTAACAACTACCATTATAGTTGTTCCAGGTTCCAAATTTCCGCCATTACTTACTTTATATGAATCAAGTGAACCATTTAAATAATTATTACGACATTTTGCTGCAGTCATACCATCAGCATTTGGATCGCATTTAACCACTTGAAAACCAAATTGATATGAGTCTGCTGCAAATACTGTATTAGGTATTAATAATACAACCAATATTGACAATAATAAAAATACATTTTTCTTCATAATAAAACTCCATCCTAATAGACAATTCTATCCTAATATAGAGTATATCATAAAATAATACTATTTATCTACAAAAATTCGACATTTTTTTTAAATTAGTTATCATTATTATTTAGGTCAATCATTACATTTTTATTCCATAAGAAAAAGTAGAAAAATTTCATTTTCTACTTTTAATTAAGAGTTTCTACATTA
>JAFQRV010000013.1 GCA_017409905.1 Bacilli bacterium | reverse complement strand
CTGCAAGATTAGTAGACTAGCAATGTGGCATATAGCTGTTTTTATTTTAAAGTATGTTAGTTACTGACCACGGACTCGAACCATTAACTTACGGGTGTCGAACCTTTAGTTTTGATGGGACTCGAACCTATAAGAGGTAATGGTGGAAATTAATCTAAAAAAATAGTATAATATTTTTAGTAAAATTACCAACCTTTTTAAAACTTTTGCAACTATATAAGTAAAGAGGTAACAAATATGAATGATATGAACAAAGATGAGTTAAAAGAAAAAGTAGTTGATTATGCCAGTAAAGTATTTTTCTATTGTGTAAAAAGATGTAATAGTAGAATTGATGCTGAAGATTTGTCACAAACAATCCTATTAGAAATAATCCAAAATATTGATAAGGGTGCACGTATTGATAATTTAGATTATTACGTATGGGGTGTTTGTAAAAATCAATATAATATGTATTTAAGAAAAACTATTAAAGATAGAAATAATCTTGAGTATAAAGAAGAAATTGATGATAAAGATGAATCACCATCAGCACTAGATGAAATGTTAGAAGATGAAAAGATTAGAAGAATGAATCAAGCCATAAAACTATTAAGTAAAGATTACGCTGAAATACTTTACGCTTATTACGTAGAAGATAAAAATCTAAAGTTCATAGCAGAAGAATTAAATATACCTCTTGGAACAGCTAAATGGAAATTAGCTGAAGTTAGGAAAAAGTTAAAGGAGTATTTAGATATGGAAAAACTAAATGGAAAGAAAGCATATGTACCAAAGAATTTTCAAGTTACTCAGTCATTTAATGGACAAATAAACTATAATCCAAGTGCTTATGTTGACTCACTATTAATTAAAAATTTACTATATCATTCATATGGAAATGAATGCAGTATAGAAGATTTTTCAATAGAACTTGGAATTTCTAGACCATATATTGAAGAATATGTAGAAAAATTGGTTAAAAAAGATTTCTTAATTAAACTAGAAAATGGAAAATATTTATCTAATGTTGCTTTTATTGATAAAAAAGAAAGAAGAGAAATCCTTGATTTTGTTAGAGATAATTTTTCAGGATACTATAATGCGTTAGTGAAATTTGCTAAAAATAATTTTTCTTATTATAAATCATTACTTGACGAGACAAATGCTAAAGATGAGCACTTATTATGGAGTTTACTAGGTATTGCAATGTTTGCAGTAGAAGATAAATTTAGAACTGAATATACATTGAGAAAAGATGGATTTAATTGGGATTTAATGTTACTTGAAACTGTTGATAAATTATACTCAGATGAATTCTTTATTTCAGTTAATGGTAATTTTTGGGATTATTATAATCATCGTATGGGTATTATTGCATTTCCATCAAACTATTGGAAAGAAGATGGTGGAGCATCTGATGTAATTGCATATAATAAGGCTTTAACAGGTGAGTTTGATTTAGATTTATTGAATAATATTTTCAATTTGAATAAAAAGTATAGTGATATGTTAGAGTCAGAAAAAGAAATTTTAAATAAATATATTCAACGTGGATATTTAGAACTTGAAGACAATGATATCAAAATAAATATTCCAGTAATGGCTATGGAAAATTATAAAGAATTTTGTGATAAAGTTATAAATGATTTAGAATTAGTTAATTCATATAAGGAACTTTATAATAGAATATATATGAAAGTTAGAAGTTTAATTCCAAATTATTTAGAAAAACAAACATCATTTATTATTCAATCTGTTACGCTTACTAGATCATTAATTATTACTAAAGCATTTAACGAAGGTATAATTGAAGATGATAAAACAAGAAAGAAATTTATTTATAACGGAATTATTATAAAATAATTATTAATAAAGGTAATATTATCAAGACTATTTTAAATTATTTGGTTATTTATGATATTACAATTATAAATCACTAATTCAACTAATAAGCGAGAAGAAAAGTTAAAATACAACTTTTGATACATGGTTTTCAACTTAATAGAATGATATAATGTTATTGTAAACTTGCAAGGTTACTATAAATTTAATTAAGGACAAAATATTATGAATTTTAAATTATCAGAAAATTTACAATTATTAAGAAAACAAAAAGGTAAAACTCAAGAAGAATTAGCAGAAATATTTGGAGTATCAAGCCAAAGTATTTCAAAATGGGAATTAGGTATTAATTGCCCTGATATTACAATGTTACCAAAAATAGCAGATTACTATAGAGTATCGATTGATGAATTATTAGGTTATAAACCAATGTCATCTATTAATAGTATTTATATTGATATTAAATCATTAATTGAGTCGTCAGATAATAAAATTGATGATGCATACAAAATTGCAAGACTTGCTGTTTCATCGATTAATGATAAAGAAAGAAAACAAGCAGAAAGACTATTAATTGGAAAAAGAGATTATAGTTTAGCATATGGTCAAGAAAAAACAGGTTTAACAATTTGTTCAGATGAAAGTGTATTTATATCTAGCTTTGTTGACTTAAGAGATTATGATATAACAACAATTAGAAAAGTTGCTAATTACTTAAATAAGATTAGTGATTTAAATACATTAAAAGTTATTTTTGGATTATTCAATTTACATGTTAAAAATAAAGAAGTATATTCATTTAGTATTGACGAAATTATGGAAGAAACTAAATTAGATAATACTTGTGTAAATAAAGTACTAAACAATATTGATGTTATATTTGATAGAGAAGAATTTGATAAAACAGGTGTAGAAAAATATACATTAGCACATTTAGATCAAGTGCCATTATTAATAACATTATTAGTGCCATCAATTGATAAATACAATTATAATATTAAAGATGTTGATTAATAGGTAACCAATTGTTGCATTGACTTACCTATACTTAGTGAGTATAATGGTGGTAGAGGTGATAAAATGAATAATAGAATAAAACAATTTAGATTAAAGAGTAAACTTACTCAACAACAACTAGCTGATTTAATGGATGTTACACGTCAAGCTGTTACAAGATGGGAAAGTGGTACAGTAGAACCATCAACAGAAAACGTAATTTCATTAGCACAAATATTTGATTGTAGTGTAGATGAGTTGATATGTAATGATTTAGTTGCTCCAAAAGAAAAAATAATCATAAAAGAAGTATTAATTAAAGAAGAAAAGAAACCATCATTTTGGAATATAAACAAAGCTAATATATTTTTATATGTTGTCAGTGCTATAGCATTTTTAACATATTTGGTTTTAAGATTTACTACTAACTATTCAATAACAGTAGTGGGTGTAGTTCTTATTCCAATAATTATTATTTCAACTATAATTGGTTTGATATGTAATTCAGATGAAATAAAAGAAAAAAACAATTTTAGAAAATTAGTATTACCACCAATTATTATAGTTATTGCTTTTGTTTTATTAGGTATATTATTAGAATTTTAATCGTAGATATAAGCTAGTTAACTCAAAAAAGTTAGCTGGCTTTTTGAATAGTAGAAATAAATGAGAAAATGTGGTATAATGATGTCAACTAAAGCGTGACAAAGTTCCACCTTGACTAGGTAGACTTTATGGATATTATAATGATATAATGTTATTGTAAATTAAAGAATAAGGAGATTCATATATGACATTAGGTAATAGAATACAAGAAATTAGAATTCAAGCAGGATTATCGCAAGAAGCTTTTGGAGAAAAAATTGGTGTTACTCGTCAAACTGTATCCAAGTGGGAATTAGACCAAGTATATCCTGAAATAGAAAAAATAGTTCTTATAAGTAAAATATTTAAAGTAACTACTGATTCATTATTAATAGATGGCATTGATACTTTTGATGTAAAGTATGATAGTTTTGTTTGTGGGGTTTATAAATCAAAAAATGCTGAAATTGTAGTTACAAATAAATACACATTGTATTTTTATGCTACAAGTCAACATGTATTTGGTGTTAAGCTATATCAAGGGTTTGAAAACAATAAGTCATTAATTGCAATCGTTGAAAGAGATGATGATTTAGAAATTACAAAATATGCGTATAAATTTGGAGATAAAGTTTATTATAACGATGAAAATATTAGACAATTTCTTGGAGAAATGTATAATTCAATAATTACTAGAGAAATGAATAGAATGGAGAAATTTGATACAACGTCACAAAAAATAGAAAATCCAAAAGTAAGTGAAGTTGGTATTAAAAAAGCATTAATTTTGTGGAGATTAAATAGTAATTTTGAAGTAGATGATGATAAACTTATATTTACTGTTACTACATTAAAAAAAGATTATGCTTTTACAATTCAAAGAGATAATGATAACATATATTGTTGTGCATCATATGATGAACCATTTGATTTAGGTTTACGTGGAGGAAAACAAAATTTTAGAATTAGAAATTACAACAGTAATATTGAAAATAAAGAATCATGGTGCAATTCATGGTATAATTTTAATACAGATTTAAAAGATATAGAATATACAATTGAATGGCTTGTAAAACGTTATACCGATGATGAAATTATATTATATGGATGTTCAGGTGATGAATATAAGTATTATAGAAATTCTAAATACGCAGAAAGAATAATTGAATGTGAATAGAAATTAATACAAAGCTCATTAAACCAAACAATAAATAGTTACCTTGCTTTTTAAATAGTAGAAATAAATGAGGAAATGTGTTATAATATTTACAAAGGATGAATAAGAAAATGTTAAAAATAGAAATTTTAAATGTTAATAATATAAATGAATATAGTAACTTCATAAATTATCTTAAAAAATGTAGTTGGGAAAGTGTTGCAGAATATTTAACTGAAACATTAGAAAATAATGAATTAACTGATTCTGAAAAAGTTATAGTTGCTTATCTAAATGGAGAAATTGTTGGTTTTGCAGCATTAGTAAATGAAAGTGTTGCAGAAAGTTTTAATGGAACACCATATTTGGATCATTTGTTTGTCGATGAGGCACATAGAAATAAAGGGATTGCTACCAAACTTGTTGACAAAATTATTGAATTAGCAAAAGAAAATAATAAAGTTCTATATTTAGTTACAGTTAGTCATGAATTATTTTATAAAAAATTAGGATTTGAAACAATAGCTAAATCAACTGTTATAGACTGTATTGATGAGTGTTTTATAATGAAGAAAAATATATAAAGTTAAAATGTTCTGAAATATGGGTTGAGATTATTGAATAACAACTACCAACCAACGGAAGGAAATATGAATAGAACAATAAGGATAATATCAATAATAGGAATACTCCTTGCATGCACAATGCTAGTATTGTTTAAAATGCAGAAAATATATTTAAGAAATTTGCTAGAATATAAAATATGGTAATTATATGAATAAAAATGAAATATATAAAGAATTTATAAAAATAATAAAGAAGAAATTTGATAATTATTATAGTTGTAAGAATAAGAACATAAATGAAGAAAAAGAATTACTGCATTTTTATGTTTTAAATAATCCATATTCCAGTAGTACAAAAGGTATTAAAAAATTTAGTGATTATGGAATTTCATCACCTTCAGAATACAAAAAGATAATTAAAGAAATTAAAAATATTGTCGGTAATGATAATTATATATTTATCAAAAAGGGCGGAATTACCGAAAATGAACTTACAAAATTTAAAGAACAATTTGAAAATAATAAGGAATTAATTATATTTATAAAAAATGATGTTGGTCAATTAGATGCTTTGTTCACAAGATTAAGAAACTCTTTTGCTCATAGTAATTTATTCAAGAATAATAAAAAATACGTACTATGGAATGAAAATAAAGAATCATTATCATTAATGTGCATTTTGTCTTTTAATAGTTTAGTAAATATTAAAGAACTTATATGCAAAAATAAATAAAAAGGTAGGTATAAAATGACACGTGAGGAAATAAATAATTTAATAAATCAAATAGATTTAATAAAAGATATATTAATTGATGAGCAAATCAGTCTTGGAGAAAATCCTGATAAAGAAATCGGACAAGCCATCTATGAACTGAAAAAAGTAATAGATAAAATATTAGAACTAAAGTAGCTAAAGAAAAGAGACTTATAGTCCCACACACCATATAAAAGAATAGATATCTTAGCAGTTAGACATTGAAAATCTAAACCTTCTGTTGAAGGTTTTTTTATTATAAATAACATTATTAGGAACAATTTAATAAATATGATATAATATAAAAAAGAGGTGAATATTATGAAGTTTAAATATAAATCTGTTGAAGAAATGAGCATACAAGAATTAATTGGGCAACTTATTATGGTTGGTCTTCCAAGTACCTCATTAGATGAAGAATATAAAAAGTTTATAAGTGATTATAAGATTGGTAACTTTATTTTGTTTGCGAGAAATTATTCTAATACTGTTCAAATGAAAAAGTTTATGGAAGAGTTATATGATTATACATATAATGTTACAGGTTCATTTCCATTAGTTTCAATTGATCAAGAAGGTGGAATGGTTGTAAGAATGTTTAAAGATGTAACTTTCCCCGCCAGTCCTTTAACAACATCTGCTACCCATGTAAAAGATGCTCCATATCATACTGGTTATATTATTGGTAAAGATATGTTAAAGCTTGGTGTTAATTTAAATTTAGCTCCATGTTTAGAAATAAATGAAGGTTTAGCTAATCCTTTAGTTAATGTTAGAGGTTATGGAGCAACAAAAGAAATAGTATTACAAAATGCTGGAAGATTTGTTGATGGAATTCAAGATAGTGGAGCTTTAAGTTGTCTTAAACATTTTCCTGGAGCTGGAAGTAGCACAAAAGATACTCATTTAGAATTATCTTTAATTGAAGATGATTGTGAAACATTATTAAATTATAATATGTATCCATTTTTAAAACTATTAAGAAGTGATGCATTAATGAGTAGTCATTGTATATTTAAATCTTTTGAAGAAGTTCCTACAACTTTATCATATGAAATATTGACTAATGTTTTAAGAAAAGAAGTAAATTATGAAGGATTAATAATTTCTGATGGAATGGAAATGAAAGCTATCTTAGATCACTATGGAATAGCCGGAGGAACAGTTAAAGCTTTACAAGCAGGATGTGATATTTTATTATTATGTCATGATTATGATTTCCAAAAAGAAGCATTGGATGCGGTAAAAGAAGCAATCGATAATGGTGATTTATCAATAGAGTTAATTAAAGAAAAGGTAAGAAGAATAAATAAAGCAAAAGAAAAATTAAGAAAGGGCTTAGAAAAACATTTTACTAAAGAAGAATATGTTATCTCTGATGAAGAGCATCAATACATGCAAAATGTTGTAGATGAATCATATACATTAGTTAAAGGTAAAGCTCCTTATCTTAATGATAAAACTTTAATTATGACACCAAAAGCAATTGTTAGAAGTATTGTAGAAGATGAATTTGATTCAAGAGATTTAACTAAATCCATGAAAAAAGCTTTTCCCAATAATGATGTAGTGGAATTTAAAAATGATTTTGAATTTGTTGATGAAATATTAAAAATGTCAAAGAACTATGAAAATATATTAATTTATTCATATGATGCATATAACGATGAGGTTCAAAAAGCAACAATAAATAAGCTATTGAAATTTAATCAAAATGTTTATGTAATTTCTATTAAAGGGCCAACTGATCAACAATATTTTGAAGGATTAGTTAATTATGCTTGTTTGTATGAATATACTCCAAACAGTATTAGAACAATTATTAAACAATTAAAAGAAAAATTTGAATTTAAGGGTAAATTACCATTATAAGGAGTTAATATGAAAGTATTTATAAGTGCAGATATTGAAGGCGTTAATAATATTTTAGCTTGGGATGAAACAGATGCTAAATGTCCTGAATATACTTATTTTCGAAAACAAATGACAGAAGAAGTTAGTGCTGCATGTTTTGGTGCACAACTTGCTGGTGCTGATGAAATTTTAATTAAAGATGCACATGATTGGGCAAGAAATTTAATCTTAAAAGATTTGCCAGAGTTTATTAAATTACATCGTGGTTGGGAAGGAGTGCCATGCAGTATGATGGCCGGTCTTGATAAGTCATTTGATGCGGTAGTATTTATTGGTTATCACAGTCCATCAGGAACTGATGGAAATCCATTGGCTCACACAATGAATCTTAGAAATAACTATGTTAAAATTAATGGTGTAATTGCAAGTGAATTTTATATAAATGCACTATATGCTACTTACCTAGGAGTTCCTATCGCATTTTTAAGTGGAGATAAAAATTTAACTGAAATGGTTAAAGACTTAAATTCTAATATTGAGACTGTTGCAACAAAAGAAGGCAAACATGGGGCAGTTATTAGTAAGCATCCTACAGTTACTAATGAAGAAATTAAAGAAACTGTAAAAAAAGCTTTAGAGAAGAACTTAAAAAATAATTTACTTGTTTTGCCAAAACATTTTGAAGTTGAAATTCAATATAAGAAATTTAATGATGCTTTTAATGCCTCTTTTTATCCAGGATGTCAGTTAATAGGTTCAGATATAGTCAAATTTGAAGCCGATGATTATTATGAAGTAGTGAGAGCATTAAAGTTTATTTTATAATATGAGACTTATATGTCGAAATATGTTATAATATGTCCATATTATATATAAGGAGAAAAATATGTTTACTGGTAAACATTTTATATGGTTAGCTATATCAGGATTGATTATAGCTCTTCATATTATATTGAATAAAAAATTTAAATTTTCATATAAAACAAATCTAATTGCTTTATTTATAGTAGCAGTAGCTAGTGAAGTAATGAAGGTTATGTTAAATATGGAAAGCGTTGTTGGTCCAACTTTTGAAACAAGTGGAACGTATTTAAATTATGAATCTCTACCATTTCATTTATGTACTATACAAATAGTATTTATTGTTGCTTTAATGTTTTTTATTAAAAAGGATTCAACAAAAGATACAATACTAGGTTTTATGGTTCCTTCAATGGGTGTTGGTGCAACTCTTTCACTATTAATTCCTACAGAAGGTGTATTATTTACTACTCCTCAAGTTTATCAATATTTTATATATCATGCCTATATTATTGGATTTGCTATATATCTTTTAACTAGTAAAACAGTTGTCATAACTTATAAAGTAATGTTGAAGAATATTGTTTTAATATTAGTATTTGGATTTTTAAGTTTATATATAAATGGTATTTTAGTTGATGGAAGAACTAATTTTATGTTCGTTGCTAGACCACCAATGGATAATTTACCAATACTTAATTTAAATCAAGGTTGGCATATGTATTTTGTAAAATTAATTCTTACAGCTATAGTTTTAATGGTTGCCTTCCATTTGCCATTTGCGATTTATAATTCTAAAAAACAAAATAATTAATATTTATGAAGTTTGAGAATAAAAATATTATTGTAGTAGTTTTAGGTAATCGTTTAAATGATGATGGAACAATTACAGAAATTCAAAAAGAACGTCTAGAATTAGCTTTAGAATTAGAAAAAGAGTATAAACCAAGTTATTTTATCTTGTCAGGTGGACTTGCTAATCCTATACCAGGTATTACAGAAGCTAAAGCTATGGCTAAATATTTGATTAATAAAGGGATTGAAAAGGAAAGATTAGTTCTAGAAGAAAATTCTTTATCAACTGTAGAAAATGCAAAATACTCAGTTTCCATAATTAAAGAACTTGATGCTGATTTAGTAATCGTTTGTACGTCATTATATCATTTAAAAAATCCAATATATAAAGCAGTCGAGAGTTTTTTAACTGAATTAGAAGGTTCTAATATACGTTTTATGGTATATACAAAATAAAAGTCTTTTAAGAGGCATTATGCTTCTTAAAAGACTTTTTCTTGATATTTAGGCGTTATTGTTATATAATATATTAGTAGTAAAAGAGGTAATAATATGTTTAAAATAATAATCGCAGAAGATGATGTAGAATTAAGACAACTATTCCAAAGTGTATTTATTAAAAATGGTTATGTTGTAAAGGCTGTATCAAATGGTAAACAAGTTTTAGAAGAATTAGATAAAAACTATTATGATGTTATTATTAGTGATATTATGATGCCAGAAATGGATGGATATGAATTGGTTAGAACTATTCGAGAAAGTGGATCAACTATTCCAATTATGCTTATTACCGCAAAATCTACTTTTGATGATATGCGTTTAGGATTTCTATCAGGAAGTGATGATTATATGGTAAAACCAGTTAACGTCAATGAAATGGTATTAAGAGTAGCAGCCCTTTTAAGAAGAGCACAGATGACTAATGAAAGAAGATTAACAATTGGAAATACAATATTAGAATATGATACTTTTACTGTATATAGTTTAGAGGAAACAATTGTTCTGCCTTTAAAAGAATTTTTATTATTATATAAAATGTGTGCATACCCTAGTAAGATATTTACAAGACAACAATTAATGGATGATATTTGGGGATATGATTCTGAAAGTGATACACATACAGTTGATGTTCATATTGAAAGATTGAGAAAAAAATTTAAAGAAAATTCAGATTTTGAAATAGTTACTATGAGAGGGATTGGATATAAGGTTATTAAAAAATGAAAAAAATTAATATTAGAAAAGTTAGTTGGAAATTAAAAAAGAAAATTAGTTTTACAATATTTTTTATGATAGTTTCTGTTGTAGTAATAATGGTAACAATTGGAGCATCTTCACTTTTGTCGGATTTGTTGAATAATATTTTTGGTGAAAAAATCGTGATTCCAAATATTGTTATGAACTTAATATTTGGTATTGTTATTGGGATTGCATTAACCTATGTTATAAGTATTGTTTTATTATATCCTATTAAAAAACTTAAAAATATGATGAATGAAGTTGCAAATGGTGATCTTACTATAAGAGCTAAAGAAACTAGTTCAATCGATGAAATAGAAGATATTTACCATTACTTTAATGTAATGATGGAGGAACTAAGAGCCACTGAAATAATCCAGTCAGATTTTGTATCTAATGTTTCTCATGAATTTAAAACCCCCCTTAATGCTATTGATGGGTATGCGACTTTATTATCTAGCCCTGATTTAACAAATGAAGAAAAAAAAGAATATATCCAAAAAATTCATTATAATGCCAAAAGAATGAATGAGTTAATTGGAAATATCTTATTATTATCTAAATTAGATAATATTTCCATTAGCTCGAATACTAAACTATATCGACTAGATGAACAAATTAGAAATTCAATAGTATATTTAGAACCTAAATGGGATAATAAAAATATAATTTTTGATATTGAATTAGAAGAAATTAATTATTATGGTAATGAGAGTTTATTAATTCATGTTTGGAATAATCTTATCGATAATGCGATTAAATTCGGACCATATGGTGGTAATATTGTGATTAAATTGTATAAGGAGAATAAAGATATTATTTTCATGATTCAAGATGATGGGCCTGGAATATCCGATGAAGTACAAAAATTTGTATTTAATAAGTTTTATCAAGCTGATACTTCTCATAAAAGTGATGGTAATGGATTGGGGCTGGCATTAGTTAAAAAAATATTAGATATTAGTAATGGAGATATTAGAATTGAAAATAATGAACAAAAAGGTTGCAGATTTATTGTAACTTTGAGAGGAGAATACTAAAACTACCTAATGGTAGTTTTTTTCTTTTTTCAACAAAAGTTGACATTTAGTTGATGTTTAATTGAAAGTTATTTTATATAATTATATTATAAGAAAGTTAAAGGTGAATTTGATGTACACATTATTTACAGATACAGACACTGATATAAATAAAGTAGAAGCTGAATATTATGGTTATAAGTTAATCAGTATGCCATATGTTTTAAATGATCATGAGGTTAAACCATATGAAGATTTTGAAGAATTTGATTATAAAACTTTCTATGATACTTTAAGAAAAGGTGCACTTCCTAAAACTTGTGCAATAAGCCCTGAAACATATCGTGAGTATTTTGAACCGGAATTCGAAAAAGGGAATGATATACTTTATGTTCACTTTTCAAAAGCAATGAGTGGGACGTTTAATGCAATGAATATTGCGGTTGAAGAATTAAAAGAAAAGTATCCAGAAAGAAAGTTTTATACAATTGATACTAAAGGTATTACAATCCTTAGCTATAATATTGTTAAATCCATTGGAGAACTATATAGAGATGATAAAACTATAGAAGAAATATTAGATTGGGCAGAAAAAGAAGTTGATCATTTTGCAACTTACTTCTTTGCAGATAATTTGAAATTCTTTAAAAGAAGCGGAAGAGTAACAAATGTTAGTGCTACTATGGGTGATATAATTGGCATAAAACCAATTATTTATATGAACCCAGAAGGACAAATGACTAATATTGGTAAAGTAAGAGGAAGAAGAGCAGCCTTAAATAAACTTGCTCAATATGTTGAAGAATTGAGTATAGATATTTATAATCATTCTATTGTTATAGGGCACACTGACGCTTTAAATCTTGCAGAAGAATTAGGAAATAAATTAATTGAAAAATATGGTGCTAATTTAAATATTGAATATGTTGTAGTCAACCCAACAGCAGGAAGTCACTGTGGTCCTGACACTGTTGGCGTTTGCTTTTATGCTAAACATAAATAGTCTTTACAAAAAGACTATTTTTTGTTATAATATTGTAAAAAATAAGGTGGTTAATATGTTAAAAGCTGTTTTTTTTGATTTAGATGGAACGCTACTTCCATTAAATGAAGAAGAATTTACTAAGATATATTTTGGCTTATTGTCAAAAAGAATGATACCATTAGGATATGAACCAGAAGAATTAATAAGTGTAATCTGGGCGGGAACTAAAGCAATGTACAAAAATGATGGGACAAAAACTAATGAAGAAGTTTTTTGGGATGCTTTTAAAAATCATTATGGTATCGAAAAAATGAAAGACAAAGCTTATATTGATGGGTTTTATACAAATGAATTTAAAAAAACTAAAGAAAGTTGTGAAGATAATCCTTTAGCTAAAACAATTGTATCATTTTGTAAAGATAATAATTTATTAGTGGTTTTATCGACAAATCCAATTTTTCCAAAAGTAGGAACAATGACTAGAATGAGTTATATAGGCTTAAAAGAAGAAGACTTTGACTATGTTACATATTATGAAAATTCAAATTATTGTAAACTTAATCCTATGTATTTTAAAGAACTCTTAAATAAATTTAATTTAAAACCAGAAGAAGTAATTGTTTTTGGGAACAATACTTATGAGGATGGCAAATGTGCTAAACTTTGTGGAATAGAATGTTTTATGGTAGGAGATTACGTTATAAATAGCCCTAAAACGCGTAATCAATTTGAACATATTTTAATGGGAAAAGTAATTGATAAGATTAAAGAATATTTATAAAAAAGCAAGAAGATTTAAATCTTCTTGTTTTTAAATACAAGTTATTGAAAAAGTGATAATTATTTGATATAATAATGTATAAAACTTATGGAGGTAGATTATGAAAGATAAACTACTATATCTAGCAAAGCATTATGATCTTGTGGTTGGCGACAAATTTGAATTATTTTATCGTGGAGTAATAAGATCAATGAATCCGTATAAATACTATATTCATGTGACATCTCCTAAAGGAAAACCATATCCAAGATATTATACATTTACACCTAATGAAAATGAAGTTGGTGATTATCCATTAACAATTACTTTATATGATGATTATAGTAATGTTATTGAAGCAGCTAGTACAACACTTCATGTTGTAAAACCGATTAAACCTTGCAAAAAATTAAATATTCTTTGTTTTGGCGATTCCTTAACTTTTAATGGAGTTTGGCCATATGAGGGATTTAGAAGATTCACTAAAGATGAAGGCGTTCCTGAAGGATTAGGGTTTAAAGACACCTTAAACTTTATTGGTACTATGAAAAAAGAAGAAGTTGGTTATGAAGGTTATGGAGGGTGGCAATGGCGTCACTTTGTAACAAATGAGGCTGTATCAACTACATCAGCTGTTTGGGTTGAAGTTGAAGAACACAGTTTAACAGAAAATCATCAACATAGTGCATGGAAATCAGCTAATTTAAATTGGGTATTAGAATCAATTGAAGAAAAAAGATTAAAGTTTAAAAGGGGCCCTGGGAATTATTCATGTTTGCCAAAGGTTGGCAATGTATTTGAATGTATCGATAGTATCGAAACTTTAGAACCTTTAAATATTACAAAATACTATTTTGAAAAAGGGAATCCTTTTTATGATGATGAAATAAGTGGTCCTAATTTTAAGAAGTATTGTGAAAACAATGGATATGAAGGAATTGACTATGTCTATATTTTATTAACTTGGAATGGACAGTATATTCCATTTAATAATGATTTCTCACATTTTGAGCCATATATTACTACAATATTAAATAGAATTCATCTTGATTTTCCTAAGGCATTAGTTAGATTAATTGGTGTACAATATCCGTCAATTGATGGTGGAATTGCCGCAAACTATGGTGCTAGTGGACCATATTCGGATGTGTTTGGTGAGGTGAGTACGATTTGTCATTATAATGAATATCTTGAAAAATTGTGTGAAAAAGATGAATATAAAGATTATTGTCGCTATATTGATATGAAAGCTCAATTTGATGTTGAATATAATATGCCTAGTTTAATGGTTCCGGTCAACGCGAGATCCGAAGTATTAGAAAGAGTTGGCACAAATGGCGTTCATCCAACAATGGCTGGATATTTACAAATTGGTGATGTTTTCTATCGTGCATTAGTAAGCGATATTGAAAAATATTCAAAGTAGTGGAGAAATTATATGAAAGATTATTTAACTTTTTTAAATGAAAAATATCCAATTAGAAGAAGTAAAGAACAAAAAGAAGCTTTTATTAAGTATGTAAAAGAAGAAGTCTCTGGGTATAACGTGGAAATTGAAATACTAGAAAAAGAACACAATAATATTGTAATTGGTGATGTAGAAAATGCAAAAGTTGTTTTTACAGCTCACTATGATACACCAGCTACTTCCATAGTTCCTAATTTGATGCTTCCAAAAAATAAAGTTTTAGGATTAATTTATGCATTTAGTTATCCAATTCTTTTAGCTTTTGCTTCATTAGGAATAGCCTATTTGATTTATTGGATTCTTAAATTACCATATTTTGTATTTGCGGTAATGTATATTATTTTATACTTAGGTTCTTTCTATTTATTAACTAGATGTTTTCCTAATAAAAATAATTACAATGATAATACATCAGGTGTAGCTACAATCCTAACTTTAATTGAACAAAATAAAAATGATAATATTGCTTTTATTTTATTTGATAATGAAGAAAAAGGTTTACTTGGCTCAAAAGCTTTTCAAAAAAAGCATAAAGAAATTATGAAAGATAAGCTTGTAATTAATTTGGATTGTGTAGGAAATGGTGACCATTTTATTATAATTTATAAAGAAAAGACAGTAGAAAATTCTTTATTTAATTGTTTGAAAGAACATTTAAATAGTAATGATTTATATAGTGTAGAGTTTATTAATTTTAAGAAAGCGTTAGGTAATTCTGATCATAAGAATTTTGATTTAGGTATAGGTGTAGTCGCAACAAAAAAAAGTAAAAGAGGAATTTACTATACTTCAAGAATTCATACCAATAGAGATATTGAAGTTAGTAGTGATAATATTTATTTTTTGAGTGAAGAAATTAGCAAATTTATTGAAAATATTTAGGAAATATTCATTAAGTAAAAAAATAATTATTTATTAAATATCTATACAGCATTTAAGAAATTTGATATACTCTTTTAGTATTTAAGGAGAAAAGTATGGAAACTTTTAGAGGCTTATTAACAAAAAAAGAAGATGCGAAAGTAATAATAACTGGTATTGCATATGATTTAGGAGCATCGGTTGGAAAAGGGGCAAGGAATGCTCCAAAAGTTATTCGAAATTTGTCTAAGCATTTACCACCTTTTACTATGAATGGGAAGTCTATTGAAGATATAAAACTATATGATAATGGTATAATAAAAACTAGAACCTTAGACAAAATTAATATTCTTACAAAAGATTTATTTTCTAAAGATGTTTTTAAAATTCATATTGGCGGAGATCATTCCGTTTCTATTCCTTTACAAGCTAATTTTTATGACGATGTGGTTAAAAGAGGTAAGACTCCAGTAATTATTCATATTGATGCACATCCTGATTTTTGTGATTTCTATGATGGGTCTAAATACTCTCATGCATGTCCTAATATGCGCGCATATGAAAAAGGCTATAGCCTTGAAAATATTACTTTAATAGGTATTAGAGGATATGAAAGACAAGAAATTGAATTTTTCGAAAAACACCCGGAAATTAAAATATATGAAGCAAGTTATATATTAGACAATGGTATAGAACAAATGCTTAATGAAATAACTCAAAAATATAGTGATGAAAAATATGAAATTTATTTATCATATGATATAGATGCAAATGATCCTTCATTTGTTACAGGAACTGGTACGCCTGAGGCATTTGGAGTTCACTCATATACTTTATTAAAAATCTTAATTAATTTAATATCTAAATTAAATATTACTGCTATGGATATTGTAGAAGTATCACCAAATTTAGATGATAAAAATAATACTGCTTCATGGTTAGTATTAAAAACATTATATGAAATTTTTAAAGAAATTATAGAAAAGAGATAAAATATGAAACATATTACTTTAGACTGTTACGGAGCAAGTCAATATTCTTTAAACGATTTAACAACTGTTTATCAAATTTTAAATTATGTGGGATATAAGTTTGGATTAGTTCCTATTGCTCCACCACATATTATTCCATATTATTATGGTAGAGTTAAAAAAGATAGTGGAATCAGTGCTTATGTTTTATTAAAAGGAGGGCACGTAACTATCCATACATTCCCATTTAGAGAATGTTATTTTGTTGATGTATTCTCCACTACTGATTTCGATGAAAAGCAAATTTATGATTATTTTATGGAAACATTACCGTTTGATGAAAAAGCTTCTAATTTTGAAATAATCAATCGTGACGAAAGAACTTTCCATAAAAATCCATATGATACAGACTGTGATTTTGGTCCACATTTAATGTGTGAAATTGATGCAAATAAAGAAATTACAATGGATTATATGTATGACTTTTTAGAAAATTTAGTTGTAGATATTAACATGGATCCAATAATTAGAAGTGTTGTTAATAAAGATAGAACTAATAATCCTAACTATATTTCTGGAATAATCATTATTGCACAAAGTCATATTGCTTTACATTATGATATAAAAAATAAAAAAATCTTTGCTGATTTATTCTCTTGTGCCCCATTTAACTATGATGAAGTAGATAGTAAATTATCTGAATTAGGTAATTTAAAATCTAATGTATTAGTTCCTCGTGGTACTAAACATATTTACCGTGTTAAATCAGTTATTACAGAAGATGAATTAAAAGCAAGTACTTTATGGCAAACTAATATTGGTATTGATAAATAACCTTAAGATTATAAAATCTTAAGGTTTTTTATTTATATTATGTTATAATAAAATAGGAAGTGAAATTATGAAAGTGTATGTTCTAGATTTAAGAAAGTATAAGGTCAATAATAATTTACCAATAGAATTTTTAAAACAAGTAAATAAATATAAAAATGAAAAAAGTAAAGTTAGCCTAGTAGCGTGGAGTTTTTTAGAAGAAATTCTTCGAAAAGAATACTTAATTAATACATCTGAATTAGTTATTGAATTAAATGAAAAAGGTAAACCAAAATTTAGAAACTCAGACATTTACTTTAACATAAGTCATTCACATAATTTAATATCAATTGGAATTGGAAAGGAAGAACTAGGTATTGATATTGAGCGTTGTATTGATAGAACTAACTTTGAACAGCTAATTAGAAGAATAGATAAAGAGATAACAATCTTTACGAAAGATATGTTTTATGATTTATGGACAAAAAAAGAAGCAAGATATAAAAGAGATAATAATTGTAATTTTTTTGGTATTACTATGAAAGAAGTAAAAGACATAATTACTTTTACAGTCTTTGATAGTGACAAAAAAGAATATAAATTATCCATTGATACTCCTGAAACGATAGTAAATATGGACGAATATTTGTAAAGTATAGCCAATATATTAGAATATATATTGGCTTATTTTAATTGACTAAAAGATGCATCACTTGAAAAAATTAGTAAAATATAGTATAATTAATAGGTAAAAAGAAATGGGTGAATTGTATGAAAAAGAAAAAATGGTCTAGAATAAGACATTTAATTATTATTTTTCTTGCAAGAATAGTTATGTGGCCAATTTTATTTTTTGGTTATGGATTTAGATATAAAAGATTTCAAAGGGATAAAAGAAACTATTTAATATTATATAATCACGTTAGTGCATTTGATCAAATTTTTATTGCATATTTATTCAAATGTAAAACTTATTATGTTGGATCTGACGATTTATTAACACATAAAACAGTTGGACCTATTCTTAAGTGGACGGTCAATTTAATTCCTTATAAAAAAGCATCTACGGATTTTACTATTTTAAGAACTTGTAGACAAGTTGCAAGTGAAAATGCGAATATTTGTATTTCACCAGAAGGAAACAGAACATATAGTGGTAAAACATGTCATATGAATCCAACTATTGCTAAAATGATTCATTTTTTAAAATTGCCTGTAGCAATTGTTAATATTGAAGGAGCTTATGGTGTTCAACCGAGATTTGCTAAAAAGAAAAGACGAGGTCGCTGTAAAGCATATGTTTCTAGAGTAATTGAATACGAAGAATATAAAGATTTATCATATGAGGAATTATTTGAACTAGTAAAAACTAATTTAATTGTTGATGAATCTATTCCATCTGGTCCTTATAAGTCAAAGACAAGAGCTGAATATATTGAAAGAGCAATTTACAATTGTCCGGTTTGTGGCTTTAGTCATTTCATTTCAAAGGGATCTAAAATGTCATGTACTAAGTGTGGCGCGACAGTTGAATATACAGAATATAAACAATTTGAATCACTTGATGGAAAAATTTCTTTTAAGAATATTGCAGAATGGTATGAATACCAAGAACAATATATTTTAAATTACAATTTAGGAGAAGTTTCAGAAAACATACCAATTTTTGAAGATAAGGGTTCTTTATTTAAAATAATTCCCAGAAAGAAAAGGGAATTATTATATGAAGATGCTTTAATTAAACTTTATAATAATCGTATAGAGTTTATTAAAGAAAGTGAAGTATTCACAATCAAACTTGAAAATATAGTATCTAGTGGGGTATTCGGGAAGAATAAAGTAAACTTTTTTACAAAAGAAGATACATTTCAAATCAAATCAGATGTCCATTTTAATGCTTTGAAGTATGTGCATATGGTTTATAAATTTAAAATGGAAAAAGGAGAAAATAATGAAAAATTCTTGGGTATTTAATGCTTTGCAAACAGAACTTTGGGATTCTAACGCTTGGGCATTTATCTTAATAGTAGCTATATTATGCGGATCAATGATGATTGCACATATGTTAAAGAAATTAATTCCTGCCTTAAATAAGATGTTAATTCCGGCGTCTGTGTTGGGCGGAATAATTGTATTAATATTTACAACAATTTATCAATTAATTACAAAAGATGTCTTTTTTGACTTACCAATATTTGCGTTAGATTATGCGAATAATATCACTGGTACAGCCGTGCTAGATACTATTACTTATCATTGCTTAGGTATTGGTTTTGTTGCAATGGGCTTAAGACAAAATGATAAGAGTAAATCAAAGGTTAATCCTACTGATGTATTTAATACAGGAGTAACAACAGTTGCAACTTATTTAATTCAAGCTATTTTTGGTTTAGTTGTTACAATTTTATTAACACCAGTTGTTGATGGTTTAATTGATGCTGCAGGTATTATTTTATGTTTAGGTTTCGGTCAAGGTACAGGACAAGCAATGAACTTCGGTAAATCATTTGCTGACCAAGTAACTATTATGCCTGATTATTTTTTAAAGAATGGTAAAGACTTTGGCCTTGCGATTGCAGCTTTAGGTTTCTTAGCAGCTAGTATTGGTGGGGTAATTTATTTAAATATTTTAAAACGTCAAGGTAAAATTCAAGTATTAGATACTAATGATGTAGAACAAATAAATCCTAATGAAATTCAAGAAAAAGATGAAATAGGTATGAATGAATCAATGGATAAATTTACTGTCCAATTAGCATTTGTGTTTATTGTCTATGCAGGAGCTTATGGCCTAATGCATTTATTAAAGAGTTTCTTCCCGGGTAATGTTAATTTACAAAGAACTGTTTTTGGATTTAATTTCTTATTAGGAACTTTGCTTGCGGTAGTTTTAAAAGCCATATTTAAGTTCTTAAAGAAAAAGGGAATTGTTAAACGTCGTTATTTAAATAATTTTATGTTAAACCGTATTGGTGGTGTAGCATTTGATATTATGATTGTTGCGGGTATTTCGGCTATCAATTTATATTTGATTCGTGATTATTGGTGGGTATTATTAATTTTAGGCGCTGGTGGAACAGTCTTAACATTTGCTTTTATCCATATGGTATCTAAGAAACTACATCCTACTTATAAACATGAACAATTCTTCGCTATGTATGGTATGTTAACTGGTACTGCTAGTACAGGTATGATTCTTTTAAGAGAAATCGATCCAAAATTTGAAACACCAGCTAGTGATAACTTAGTATATCAAAACTTACCTGCAATTGTATTTGGTTTCCCAATCATGATGTTAATTCAAGTCGCTCAAACAAGTAGAGAAAATGCGATTTTAGTTTTATTCCTAATTATTGCTTTCTTAGCAGTATTATTAACAATCTTATTTAGAAAACAAATCTTTAAGAAAAGAAAACAAGAAGAAACAAAATAAGAAAAGAAACTCTATAGAAAATCTATAGAGTTTTTTATATTTTCATAATTTAAAATATTGCAATTAAACTTTTAATATGATATAATAGAAAGGTATAAAAAAATAAAAAGGAGAAATATTACATGCAAACTTATGGACTTGAAAAAATTGGTTTAATCAAACCAAAAGCGGTTTATCGTAACCTTACTTTAGCTCAATTAACTGAAGCTGCTTTACGTCGTGGTGAAGGTACTTTATCACAAACTGGTGCTTTAGTTGTTACTACAGGTAAATATACAGGTCGCTCTCCTCAAGACAAATTCATTGTTGATTCTGAAGGCGTACATAATGAAATCGCTTGGGGTAAAGTAAATAGACCAATCTCTAGAGAAAAATTTGATTCTATTAAAGGCAAAATGCTTGCTTATATGCAAAACAGAGAAGTATTCATTTTTGATGGATATGCTGGTGCAGATAAGAAATATACTAAGAAATTCCGTATTATTAATGAATTAGCAAGCCAAAATTTATTCATTCGTGATTTATTAATTCGTCCAACTGCTGAAGAATTAGAAAATTATGGTGAAGCTGATTACACTATTTTAGTAGTTCCAGGATTTAAATGCGATCCAGTTGTTGATGGCGTAAATTCAGAAGCTGCTATTATCATTGATTATGAAGCTAAATTTATCATTATTTGTGGTTCACAATATTCAGGTGAAATCAAGAAGAGTGTATTCTCAACTATGAACTATGTAATGACAAAAGAAAATGTATTACCAATGCACTGTTCTGCAAACATGGACCCAGAAACTGGCGAAACAGCTATTTTCTTCGGTTTAAGTGGAACTGGTAAAACTACTTTATCTGCTGACCCATCACGTAAATTAATCGGTGATGATGAACATGGATGGAGTCCTGATGGTGTATTTAACTTTGAAGGTGGATGCTATGCTAAATGTATCAACTTATCAAAAGAAAATGAACCTGATATCTATAATGCTATTAGATTTGGATCATTAGTTGAAAATGTAGTTATGGATCCTGAAACTCGTGAATTTGATTTTGCTGATGATTCATTAACAGAAAATACACGTGTTGGTTATCCCATTGATTATATTAACAATGCTCAAATCCCTGGTGTTGGTGGAATTCCAAAAGTTGTTATTTTCTTAACAGCTGACGCATTTGGTGTACTTCCTCCAATCAGTAGATTAAGCAAAAATGCTGCTATGTATCACTTTGTAACAGGTTTCACATCTAAACTTGCTGGTACTGAACGTGGTATTACAGAACCTCAACCAACATTCTCAACATTATTCGGTGAACCATTTATGCCAATGGATCCAGCTGTTTATGCTGAAATGTTAGGTGAAAAATTAGATAAATATGGAACAAAAGTATATCTAGTTAATACTGGATGGGCTGGTGGATCAGCTGCTAGTGGTGCTAAACGTATGAAATTAGCTTACACTCGTGCAATGGTTACAGCTGCTTTAAATGGAAGTTTTGATTCAATCGAATTCAAACATCATGACGTATTCAATGTTGAATATCCAGTAAGCTGTCCAAATGTACCTGATGAAAAATTAGATGCACGTGGTATGTGGGAAAATAAAGAAGCTTATGATGAACAAGCTAATAAATTAGCTCAAATGTTCGTTGATAACTTCACTAAGAAATATCCAAATATGCCAAGTGAAATCGTTGAAGCAGGTCCAAAACCAATTAAATAATAATTTTAGAATTATAAAGCAACTTAAAAATTATTTTAAGTTGCTTTTTTTTTAGTTGCATTTTTTTTCTAAAAAAGGTATAATTTAATAGAGGTAAAATACATGAAACCAATCGGACTAAAAAATAAAGACAATATTACATACTTAAATGGACACGTACTAAAAGATATTGCACATACCTATAAAACCCCTCTATATGTTTTAGATGAAGTACAGTTATTAAAAAATATTAATGATTATAAAACTTGTTTTAAAAGTTCTATGTTTAATACTAATGTTGTATATGCTTCAAAAGCTTTACTTACCAAAGAAATTGCTAAGATTATAAATGAACATAATTTATATATGGATTCTGTAAGTCTTGGTGATTTATATGTAGCTAAAGAATCAGGTTTTAATATGAAACATATTGTATTCCATGGAAACAATAAAAGTATTGAAGAGTTAGAATATGCTGTCCAAAATGATATTGGTATTTTAGTGGTTGATAATTTAGTTGAATTGAAAAGACTAGTTGAAATAACTAATCGTTTTGAAAAAAACATTAAAATTATGATACGATTAAATCCTGGAATTGATGTTCATACTCACGTATACGTTCAAACATCAAAACTATGTTCGAAATTTGGTGAAAGTATTTATGATGATGAAATAGTTGATGAATTAATCAAAACAGTTAGTAAAGCTAAATATGTCGAATTAATTGGTTTCCATGCTCATATAGGATCAAGTGTAATGGAACATGAGGCATATCAACTAGAAATTGAAAAAATGGTTGAATTTCAAAATAAAATAAATAATAAATATCATATTTGTTTGGAACACTTAAATATTGGAGGAGGATTTGGTATAACTTATACTAAAAATAATAAAGCTTTGCCAATAGATGAGATGATTCCAAATGTTGTTGCATATTTAGAAAGTGAAATTAGTAAAACAAAGAGTTTAATTAAACATGTTTATATTGAACCGGGAAGATCGATTGTGGGTAATGCAGGTATAACTTTATATACAATATCTCAAATTAAACCTACTTATGGAAAGAAAAATTATTTATTTATCGATGGTGGTATGACTGACAATATAAGACCAGCTTTATACCAGGCCACATATGAATTAGATGTTATAAACAAGATGAATGATAAGAAAGAAATTCTTGTGGATGTAGTGGGGAAATGTTGTGAATCGGGTGATATTATCCGAACTGATGTATTGGTACCTAATGTTGAAGAAAATGATATTCTTATGGTTTATTCAACTGGGGCCTACAATTATTCAATGTTTTCTAATTACAATAATATGTTAAAGCCTGCAATGATTCTCGTAGGAAAAGACATTAAAGTAATTAGTAAACGTGAAGAGTTAAAAGATTTATTAAGATTATTCTAGGAGGAAAATTATGAAAAAGAAATTATTTGTTTTATTTTTTATGTTTGTTCTAACAATTGCTCTTACTAGTTGTGGAAAAAAAGAAGAAGAAACGGCTAGAGTAACACTTGACACTAATCCAAGTTATGAATTGATTATCGATGAAGAAAAAACAGTAATCGCTGTAACTGCATTAAATGAAGATGCGAGTATTGTTTTATATGGAGAATCATTAGTAGGTAAATCTTTAGAAGAAGCTACTGAAGTAATTATTAATTTAACTGTTGAATATGGATATCAAGATGATACAGTTAAACTATCAATTAGTGAAGAATATTCAAATGCTAAAAAAGTAATAGATGAAATGAAAAAAACTATTAAAGAAACATTAGATGAAAAGAATATTACTGCAACAATTGAAACAGTTACAGCATATACACAAGCACAATTAGCTGAATATGTTGAAAAATATTCTGTTTATACTCTTGATGAGTTAAAAGAAAAGACTGAAACAGAATTATTAAATATTTTAAGTGAAAGCAGAAATGCAACAAAACAATTAATTGATGTAACAATGCAAGAACTATACTATGAGTCATTAAAATATCAAGAAGTAATTGAAGAAAAAGAAACTATTTTAAAAGAATTTGAAGCAAAAACAGATGGATTTATTTTAGAAACATATAAAACTGCATTGGAATTATATCAAAATACAATGAATCAAGTTGTTAATCTTAAATATCGTACATTATTAGCACCAGATTCTGTATATCAAATGACTTTAAAGAAAGCTATTGAAGGTAAAGTGGCAATAAATGAACAAAAGAAATATGTAGAATCTTTACCTGCTGGTAATGTAAAAGAAACTGCTACTGCATCTTTAAATGAATTAATCGCTAGTTATGAAGGTTATTTAGTAGCTTTAGAAAACACTAAAGTTAAAGCTGAAGCAGAATTTGATAAAGTAATTAGCTTAATGGAAACATATGAAGAACAACTTATTGCTGCAGAAGATGCTGTAGTGGCATTATTGGGTATTTCAGTTGAAGAAATAGTTAATGATGTTGAAATAAAAGCAAATGAGTATTATCAATCATTTGTAGAAGAATATAAGAATGATATTGCTCAATATGAAGAATTTATAAATGCACAAAAAGCAAAATTAGAAGAATAAGGAGACTAAAAATGAATACACCAAATAAGAAACTGGGTTTTGGGTTGATGAGATTGCCTCTATTAGACTCAACTGATTATAAAAGTATTGATAAAGAAACAGCAAAGGAAATGATAGATACTTTTCTAGAACAAGGATTTACTTATTTTGATACTGCTTATGTGTATCATGGGGGAATGAGTGAACGTTTATTTGGTGAATTAGTTTCTAAAAGATATCCACGAGATGCTTTTACAGTTACATCTAAAATGCCAATGTTCATTATAGAAAAAATCGAAGACTATGAAAGAATCTTTAATGAACAATTGGAAAGATGCTGTGTGGATTATTTTGATTTTTATTTCTTACATTCATTAAATAGAAATTCATATGATGAGAAAGTTCAACCTCACAAAGCATTTGAGTTTATATCAAAGAAAAAAGAAGAAGGAAAAATTAAACATATAGGTTTTTCTTTCCATGATAATGCAGAAACATTAGATCGTATATTAACAGATCATCCAGAAGTAGAACTTGTTCAACTTCAAATTAATTATATTGACTGGGATAGTGCCTCAATTGAATCACGCAAGTGTTATGAAGTATGCGTGAAACATAATAAAAAAGTTGCAGTTATGGAACCTTTAAAAGGGGGCAAATTAATAAATATTCCTGATGAAGCAAAATTAGTGTTAAAAAATAGTTCTGATTTATCAGTTGCTTCTTGGGGAATAAGATATGCTGCTAGTCTAGATAATGTTATTATTGTTCTTAGTGGTATGAGTAATATGGAACAATTAGTTGATAATACTAGTTATATGGTTAATTTTAATAAATTATCTGATGAAGAATATAGTGTTATTGATAGAGTTGTTAAAATAATTAATGATGCTATCGCAATACAATGTACAGATTGTAAATATTGTGTTGATGGATGTCCTATGAATATAGCGATACCTAGATATTTCGCATTGTATAATAGTGTTTGTCAATTTGGAAAATTAAAAGAATATAAAGATCGATTTAATAATTTAAAAGAAAAATTCGGCGCCCCTAGTTCATGTATTGAATGTGGACAATGTGAAGGGGTTTGCCCACAACACTTAAAAATTATTGAATTATTAAAAGTAATTGATAAAGAATTTAATTAAAAAAAACCTGTTCAAAAGAACAGGTTTTTTCTTATTCAATATTAATTACTTTAAATCCAAGATCTTCGATTGCTTGAGATAAAATATTGTTATCAATATCTTTTTTTAATGCTAAATATGCACATTTTTCATCTAAAGAGACATTGAGAGTTTTAATTTCTTTAAAAGAACTCAAAACATTTTCAACTCTTTTTACGCATCCTCCACATTTTAATCCTTCAATAAAAATTTTCTTTTCAATTAGTTTTTTTCCAAATAACATTTCATACTCCTTTAATTTTAATATTTTTAAGTCTTAATGCATTTAGTATTACAGTTAGACTACTAATAGTCATACCTATACCTCCTAGCATAGGTGTAAGACTAAGTCCGAATCCTCTAAATAAGCCTATTGCGATTGGTATCATTAAAATATTATAGAAGAAAGCCCAAAAGAGGTTTTCTTTAATATTTAAAATAGTCTTTTTACTGATGTATAATAGGTCAATAATGTTATTTAAATCATCATGCATTAAAATAACATCTGCAGCATCTAATGCAATATCTGTACCACTATTGATACTTACACCAATAGTGGATAATGTTAAAGATGGGGCATCATTTATTCCATCACCAACCATCATTACAGTTTTATTATTGTTGATTAGTTCTTGAATGACCTCTAGTTTTTCTTTTGGTAAAACATTACTAATAACTTTTTCGATTTTTAATTCATATGCAATAATTTCGGCAGTTTCCTTATTGTCACCTGTTAACATAATTACATCTATATTTCGACTTTTCAATTGTTCAATAACACTTTTTGCATTATTTCGAATAACATCACTAATACCTATTATTGAGTAAACTATTTTATCAATAATAACATAAACAATAGTATTGCCTTTTTGTCTTAATTTTGTTTCATCTTCTTCAAAAATGTTTACAATATTAAGTAAGGATAATATTTTATTATTTCCTAAGTAAACAATTTTGTTATTTATAGTTCCTTTTAATCCCATGCCTTCTAATACTTCAAAATCAGCAACATCTAATAGTTCGATTTTATTGGTTTTAGCATATTCGATAAAAGTATTTGCTATTGGATGGCTTGATTTGGCTTCGAGAGATACTACATAAGGCATATAATCTTTTTGATATTCTATAATACTAGATATTTTTAACTTACCATAAGTTAGAGTACCAGTTTTATCGAAGACAATTGTATCAATTTTTGGTACAATTTCTAAAGTATTACTCTTCTTTGTAAGAATTCCTCTTTTAGCTAGTTCACCAGTGCTAATTACCATTGCGAGTGGAGTGGCAAGTCCTAAAGCACAAGGACAAGCAACTACTAATATACTAACAAAAGTAGATAATGTAGTATTAATATCTTTTCCAATTATTAGGTATACAATTAAGGTGATTATTGCAATTAAGATTATACTTGGTACAAAGTATCCACTAACCTTATCCGCAACCATTGATATTTTAGCTTTGTTGTTAGTTGAGTTAACTACTAATCTTACTATTTCTGAAATAGTTGAATCTTTTCCTATTTTAACAGCTTTATATTCGATATAACCATTTTGAATAATACTTCCTGCGATTACCTTAGAATCGATAGTCTTTTTAGAAGGCTTACTTTCACCAGTTAAAAATGATTCATCACAGTAACCATTTCCATTTATAATAACACCATCAACTGCTATCTTATCTCCAGTTCTTGCTACTAATATATCACTTGGTTTAACCTCATCGATTGTAATTTCTTTAAATCCATCATCGGTTTTTAATAAAGCCATAGTAGGAGTTATTTGAACTAAACCTTTAATTGCTTCTTTAGTTTTACTTTTTGCTTTAGAATCAATTACTCTTCCTAAATTTACAAAGAAAATAACTATTGCTGAAGACTCAAAATACAAATTATGAATAGTGTTTTGTTTGTCTAGTAAAAGTAATATAGTATTTATTGTACTATAAATAAAACTTGAAAAAACTCCAATAGTAACTAGTGTATCCATGTTAGGACTAAGATAAAAAATATTCTTAATTCCTGCTTTGAAAATGTTTAGTCCATATAAAAGATAAGGGATTGTTAGAATAAATAGACATATTGCATAATTTTTAGGATTTGTGTTCATATCTATAAATTTAAATAATGGTAGACCAAACATATGTCCCATAGAGATATACAAGAAGATAATTGATAAAATAGAATAGGATATTAATAAAATATATTTAACTTTAAACGTTTTAGTTTCATCATCTAATTTAAATAAACCAAGTGGTTCAAATCCTGATCTTTTAATAAAATTGTTAATGTCTTGAACTTTTAGATTATCTTCATATGTAATACTTGCACATGCTAATACTAGATTTACAGTTGCATCAATAATTCCCGGTTGTTTTTTTAAAAACTTTTCTAATGAGTTAGAACAAGCGCTACAAGTCATACCACCTATTTTTAAAGTAATATGTTTCATAGATAACCTCCTTAATAAAATTATACTATATTTTAAAAAAATATTGTTATTTTATGCTTTTTTTAAAGTAAGTGTGTTATAATTAAAAAAATAGTGAGGTGTTTTTTTATGAATAAACCTAAAGTATATTTTTGTAGAATAATTTCACAAGAAAAAATGTTAGAATTATATAAATTAATAGAAAAAGAATTACCTAATGGTGTATTACAAGGTAATGTGGCGGTTAAAGTTCATTCTGGTGAAAAAGGGAACCAAAATTATTTACATCCTGATTTCTTTGAAAATATTATCAATTATGTAAATGGAACTGTTGTTGAGTGTAATACAGCGTATGGTGGAGAAAGAAATACAAGTGAAAAACACTTAGCTTTATTAAATGAACACAATTGGACTCGTTATTTTAAAGTTGATTTGTTAGATGAAGAAGATGATGATTTAGAAATACTTATACCGAATGGAAAAGTTATTAAGAATAATTATTTGGGTAAAAATATTAGAAACTATGATTCTATGTTAGTTTTATCACATTTTAAAGGACATCCTATGGGAGGATATGGTGGTGCAATTAAACAATTATCAATTGGCTGCGCATCTTCTAGAGGGAAATCTTGGATTCATTCGGGTGGTTATACAAAAGATCAATATATTCTTTGGGAACATTGTGCTCCACAAAATGTATTTTTAGAAGCAATGGCTGATGCTGCATTTTCTGTTGTTGAATATTTTGAAGGTGACGTTGCTTATATTAATGTAATGGCTAATATGAGTGTTGATTGTGACTGCTGCAGTGTTGCTGAAGATCCATGTATTAAAGATATTGGAATACTGGCATCTATAGATCCAGTTGCAATTGATAAAGCATGCATTGATTTAGTGAAAGAATCTAATGATCCTGGGAAAGAACATTTCCTAGAACGTGTACAAACTAGAAATGGAGAACATACTATTGAAGCTGCAAATGAGATTGGTTTGGGTTCAATAGAGTATGAATTAATTGAAATAAAATAATAATTTTAAACATATAATAAATATATAGAAAAGGACTAAAAATGAATAAAGAGCAAGTTTATAAATTACTTAAAATTACTATTATAGCTACTGCTTTTATGACGTTTTTTGAAGCTATTTTCGCAATTCCTGGAGTTAGTGAATGGATTAGTGAATATATTCATAGTATTGATAACAAATGGTTATTGTGGCTTACCATTTGGATGATTATGTTTATTCAAGTGTGTATTATTCCAATACCAGCATATATTGTATTAAATGCTGCTGTTAATATTGGTTTAATAAGTAAAGAAGCCGGAATCATTAATACCGTTAGTTCTTCTAATTTTTGGATATTTATTGCTGTTTCAATTAGTGCTTATATGGCAGGCGCATTAATTGCATATGCATTTGGATATAAGTATGGTAGAAAAGCTTTAATGTGGTGTGCGGGTAGTGAAGAAGAATATGATAAATGGAGTGAATTCTTAGGACATAAGGGAAAATGGGCATATACTGCTACGGTATTTTTACCATTGTTTCCAGATGACTTATTATGTTTAGTTGCTGGTTCAATAAAAATCGACGTTTGGTTTTTCTTCTTTAGTAATTTAATTGGAAGAACTGTTGGATTAGTTACAATGTTATTAGTATTGGTTGTATTTAACCATATTACAGATGGCGCAATTCCATGGTCATTTATTGTATGGAGTTTAATTTTAATCGCCTTAATAATTATTTATAAAAAATTACAAAAGGATTTAAAAAAAGAAGAGTCTATTAAGAATGAATAAAAACAAGTAGATAAATATCTACTTGTTTTTTATAAAACTTGAATAATTAGTGAATAAATAAGTTTTTAATTGCATTAACTAAATATTTATTGTATAATATATAAAGGTGAAAAATATGGAAAGTATCGAATTTCAAAAACTTCCTACACATATCGCATTTATTTTAGATGGTAATGGTAGATGGGCAAAACTTCATGGAATGAAAAGAACCATGGGACATATTAAAGGGGTTAAAACTTTAAGGAATATTGTTAAGGAAGTAAAAGCTCTTAATATAAAATATATGAGTGTTTATGCATTCAGTGTAGAGAATTTTTCTAGACCAAAAGAAGAAGTGGACTTTTTAATGGAAAAAGCATTAACAGAATTTGAAAAATTGGAAAAAAGACTTCCAGAATTAGATTTTAATATTAGAGTTATCGGTGAAAAAGATAATTTAGATTCTAAAATATTATCAGTAGTTGAGAAATTAAATAATACTCCTTTCATAAATGACAGATTTACTTTATTTGTAGCTTTTAACTATAGCTCACAATTAGAAATTGTAAATGCTTCTAAAGAAATGAAAAAGAGAAAATTGGCTTTTACCAAAGAAAATTTTGAAAAGTGTTTATATACTTATCCTGCACCAGCAATTGATTTATTAATAAGAACAAGTCACGAACAAAGATTAAGTAATTTTATGCTTTATCAAGCATCTTATGCAGAATTATATTTTCCTAAAACATTATGGCCTGCTTTTACTAAAAGAAGCTTATATAAAGCATTAGAAGAATATCAGAAAAGAGATCGTAAATTTGGTCAAATAAGAGGTTGATAGAATGAAAAAAAGAATTATAACTGCAATTGTTTTAATTATTTTATTTGTGCCTATGGTAATATTAAGTGGGTGGTTTTATACTGCTCTTGCATCAATATTATCAGTAGTAGCTGGATATGAACTTTTAAAAATGATGGAAAATGAAACACATCAATTTAAAAGATTAAAATATATTGCACCTATTTGGAATGGATTAACTATTTTAACAGCTGCTTTATATCCGGAATTGGTATTGCCAGTTGCGGTGTTTGTTTGTTTAGTTTATTTATCTCTAGGTGTATTTCATAAAAACTTTAATGTTAGAGGTTCAATGAAATTAATCTTTACATATGTTTATAGTGGACTTTGCTTAACTTATTTATATTTGTTAAGAAATCCATTTGAAATGGGTTATATAAATGCTGGATTTTATCGTTTTGCATATCTAGCTCTAATTGTAATGTTGACAGATATCTTTGCTTTAACTGTTGGACTATGTTTTGGGAAACACAAACTATGTCCTGAAATATCTCCTAAAAAAACAATTGAAGGCGCAATCGGTGGATTATGTTTTGGAGCTTTATGTGGTATAGCATTTTATTTTATAATTAGTAAAATAGTATATAATTCAAGTATATTAGGTATTCCAAGTGATTTAGGAATAGTTTGGGAAATTTTAATAGTAATTTTTATAAGTGTATTTTTATCTCTTGCGGCACAAATTGGAGACTTAGTAGCTTCAAAAATTAAAAGAGAATATAATATAAAAGATTATGGAACTATTTTTCCAGGTCATGGTGGAGTATTAGATCGTTTTGATAGTATGATATTTGCTGGTGCATTATTTCATGTGCTTTTAGCATTTTTAGTATAATATGAAAAATATAATATTACTAGGGGCTACAGGGTCAATAGGAACTCAAGTCTTAGATATAATTGAACAAAATCCAAATGAATATACATTAAAAGCATTCTCTTTTGGACATAATATAAAAAGAGCTAAAGAAATCATTGAAAAGTTTAAACCTGAATTGGTTTGTAGTCCATTTAAAGAAATTGATGAAATTAACGACATTCAAACAACAAATGATTTGAAAGATGTTGTATGGTATGGTTCTAATGAATATTATGTTGTTAATGCTTTAGTAGGAATTTGTGGTTTGATTCCAACTATTGAAACTATTAAGTCTAGAAAAGTTTTGTTACTTGCTAATAAAGAGAGTTTAGTAATGGCTGGAGAGTTAGTTAATAGTTTAAAAAAAGAGTATGATGGGGTAATAGTTCCAATTGATAGTGAACATAGTGCTCTTTACCAATTAATTATAAAAAATCAAAATATTAAAGAATTATATATAACTGCAAGTGGTGGAGCTTTAAGGGATTTTTCAAGAGAACAATTAAAAAGTGTTAATGTAAATGATGCTTTAAATCATCCAAATTGGAAAATGGGATCAAAGATTACAATAGATAGTGCTACCATGATGAATAAAGCTTTTGAAATAATAGAAGCTCATTATTTATTTGATTTTCCAATTGAGAAAATTCATGCAGTAATTGATAGAAAAAGTAAGATTCATGCATTTTTAGAACTCGAGGATGGTGTTGTATATCATATGGCTGAAAATGATATGCATTTACCAATCAAATATGCACTAGAGTATCCTAATTCTATTGATTTTAATTTATCAAATGAATTAACCACATTAGAACAATTAAAGGAAAACTTTAAATTAGAAAAATTGTCTAGTGACAGATTTCCTTTAATTAAAGCCGCTGAATATGTATTAAATAATAAACATTTTAGTGGTGTCATTGTTACAACAGCAAACGATATTTTAGTTGATAAGTTTTTAAAACAAGAAATTAGCTTTTTAGATATTGAAGAAAAATTATTTGAAATAATGAATAAATATCAAAATAGTTTTAAAGATTTAGAATTAAATATTGAAAATATCTTGAAAGTACAAGAAATTATTAGAAAGGAGATAAGATAATTATGATGGTTGTATTAGGAATAATTGTATTTATATTAATATTAGGTATCATAGTTCTTATTCATGAAGGGGGTCATTTCTTTTTTGCAAGACGTGCTGGAATTCTTTGTTATGAATTCTCTATAGGAATGGGTCCTGTTATATATCAAAAAAAGATTGGAGAAACTTGTTATTCGATTAGAGCAATTCCGATAGGAGGTTTTGTATCAATGGCAGGTGAAGAAATTGAATCTGATCCAATCAAAGGATTTAACTATGCAAAACTTACTGTTAATGAAGAAGGTAAAGTAGTAGAAGTATATGTTTTAAAGGATTTAGAAACTAATTTCCCAGTTGATCAAAATATAGAAGATTTTAAAAAAATTGTTAAATATGATTTAGTTGGAACTAAAGAAGAGCAAGATGGGGAATTGTATATTGAAGTAATGGAGAATGATGAAGTTGTTCGTTATGAGTTGATGCGTAATGCGATGATTCGTTTCAATAAAAAAGAAGCTTTTCAAATAGCTCCATATAATCGCTTATTTGTTAATAAAACAATTCTTCAAAGATTTTTAACTATATTTGCGGGTCCAGGAATGAACTTTGTTCTTGCACTATTAGTTTTCTTTATTATAGGTTTATGTACAGGTTATAGTGACACTAAAACAACAATTTTAGGCATTGTAGAAGAAAACACACCTGCATATGTTGCGGGATTGCAAGAGGGAGATAAAATCATTTCGATTGGTAATTCAAATGAATTTACAAAATGGGATGATTTATCAAGCGCTTTAGATAATTATGCTGAAGGTAAAGATTTTAATGGTCAATTATTAGTTAAATATGAAAGAGATGGAAAAGAATATACAACAACAATTAATCCATTAGTGTATATTCAATCTGCATATATTTATTTTAGACCTGATGGATCAAATTCTTTAGAAGTATCAGCTTTTCCAAATAATAACGAAGAAACGCCTTCATACATTGCGGGATTAAGAGATGGAGATATTTTATATTCTGTAATTGATGATAAAGGTGTTGAAACAGTATTTACAACTAGAGCAAGTGCTTTAGATTATTTTAATAATGGACGTGGTGCTGATTCTACTAAATTTATAATAAAAGTTGTACGTAATCTTGAAACAATAACATTACAACCTATTACAACTTATAAAAAACAAATCTTTGAAGATCAAGGTGTAGAAGTTGCAAGAGTTGTTATTGGTATTTCTCCTAGAATTACAAGAAATATTGGTAGAGTACTATGGGAACCTGTTAAAGAAGTAGGATCAAGTTGTTTAGTTATTTTTAAAACACTAGGTGCATTATTCCAAAAAAATAGTGGTTTAGGAATTAAAGATTTAAGTGGACCAGTTGGTATTGCTTCCGCAACTGTTTCAATAGTTGAACAAGGACCATTAACTATATTAAATTGGTTAGCAGTGTTAAGCGTTAATATTGGTTTAATGAATATTATTCCATTACCTGCACTTGATGGATGTCGTATTGCTTTTTTAGGATATGAAGCAATTACTAAGAAAAAACCTAATCCTAAAGTGGAAAATACTATTCATTCAATTGGATTTATATTATTAATGGCATTATTTGTAATTGTTGCATTTAATGATGTATTAAAGATTTTTAAATAGGTGAAATGATGGATTTGTTTTTATCAATTACTTATCTAATTGTCTTTTTATCAGGATTTTTATTATTTTTTAAATTAATCAAAGATAGTAATTTCCCAAAGATTTTTAAAAATGGAAAAACTAACTCAATTATTGTAGCATCTATATTAATATCTTTAATATTAGGTTTTTTGCTAGCTTCAATGGTTGTAAAGTTTTTGGAAGTAATTTTAATAATCGTTAGATAAAGTCTAAAAGTCTAAAGATTTTTAGACTTTTTTTGTATAAAAAAACTTCTTTTATCCATAATAACTATGAGGTGATAAAATGAAGAAATTACCGAAAAAAATTGGTCAAAATAAGTTTCAATTTTTCTTTTTTGTCGGGATTTTATCTTTTGTTTTAATTGCTTTAGTTATTGCGGCATCAACTAGTCCAATTGAAGATACTCCAAATGATGATGTTGTAAACAATAATGATGTTATTGTTGATACAGAACAAACAGTAACTGATGTAGAAGAGGTATTTATACTACCAATTGATGATAGTTTAAATTATCAAGTTGTTCGTAAGTTCTATGAAAAAGATGCTTCTAAAATTGATCAAGAAAAAGCTTTAATTAAGTATGGTACAACATTTAGAACTAGTGATGGTACATCATATGGTTTAAAAGATAATGGTAGTTTTGATGTTTTAAGTGTCTTTAGTGGAAAAGTAGTAGAAATTAAAGAACATCCACTATATGGTAATTATGTAGTTGTAGAGCATGATGAAGACCTTAAAACCTATTATTATGGTTTATCTGAAGTGTGTGTAGCAGTAGGAAGTACAGTTGATCAAAAAACTAAATTGGGTGTTAGTGGTACAACTGAAATGGATCAAGAAGCAGGTAATCATGTATTTTTAAAAGTTACTAAAAATGGAACAAAATTAAATCCCGAAAAACTAGTTGGTAAAAAAATTAGTGAAATTGAATAAACTTAGGAATCTTCCTAAGTTTTTTATTTTTAATTAGCAAGATTAATTTCTGGTATTTTTTAATGAATTGGAGTATACTTTAAAAGTAAAAAAAGAGGTAAACCTATGAATATAAAGAATATCGCAATTATCGCACACGTTGACCATGGTAAAACTACTCTTGTAGATACTTTATTACAAGCATCAGATACATTTAGAAAAAATGAAACTCACGATAATCGAGTAATGGATTCTAATGATTTAGAAAAAGAAAGAGGTATTACAATTCTCGCAAAAAATACCGCGATCAATTATTTAGATTACAGAATTAATATTTTAGATACTCCAGGACATGCTGATTTTTCTGGTGAAGTAGAAAGAATCATGGGAATGGTTGATGGGGTATTATTACTTGTTGATGCGTATGAAGGAACTATGCCTCAAACAAGATTTGTTTTAAAGAAAGCTTTAGAACATAAACTTAAAACAATTGTTGTTATTAATAAGGTTGATAGAGAGTTTGCTGACCCTGATAGAGCAGTAGATGAAGTATTAGATTTATTTATTGAATTAGGTGCTGAAGAAGAACAATTAGAATTTCCAGTTGTTTATGCATCAGCATTTAAAAATACTTCAAGTCTAAGTTCTGATGTATCAACACAAGTTCCAGGGATGAAAATCTTGCTAGATATGATTTTAAAAGAAATTCCTGATCCAAAAGTAGATATTGAAGGATTATTCCAATTTCAACCTGCACTACTTGATTATAATGACTATGTAGGACGTCTTGGTATTGGTAAAATTACTAAAGGTAGTGTTAAAGTTGGAGATCAAGTAAATTGTATTCGAACTGATGGTTCGATTAAGTCATTTAAAGTTCAAAAATTAATCGGTTTTATTGGCTTAAAACGAGTTGAAGTAACAGAAGCATTTGCTGGTGATATTGTTGGTATTGCTGGTCTTGCGGATTTATTTGTTGGTGAAACAATTACTAAAGGGGGAAATGAAGAAAGACTTCCTTTAATTGAAATTAGTGAACCAACCGTTCAAATGAATTTTGGCACAAATACTTCCCCATTTAGTGGACAAGAAGGACAATTCGTTACAGCAAGAAAGATTGAAGATTATTTATTTAAAGAAACCGAAAAAGATGTTAGTTTAAGAGTTGAAAGAGTTGAAGGTAAAGAAGAATGGGTAGTATCAGGTCGTGGTGAATTACATTTGGGTATTTTAATTGAAAATATGCGTCGACTTGGTTTTGAATTTCACGTATCTCGTCCAAGAGTAATTGAAAAAGAAATAGATGGCGTTATTTGTGAACCATATGAAGATTTACAAATCGATTGTCCAAGTGAATATATTGGTTCAGTAATTGAAATGTTAGGAACTAAACATGCTGAACTAGTTACAATGCATACGTATGAAAATCAAACTAGACTATTGTATATTATTCCATCAAGAGGCTTAATTAGTTTTAATACTGATTTTATGACTGCAACTCATGGATACGGAATAATGAGTCATACTTTCTTAGAATATCGTCCAAAAGAAAAAATTGGTTTTTTAGGAAGAAAACTTGGAGCTTTAGTATCAAGTCATTCTGGTCCTGCTACAACATATGCTTGTGGTCAAATTGAAGAACGTGGTGAATTATTAATCGAACCGGGAACTGAAGTGTATGAAGGAATGATTGTCGGTATTTGTAATAGAGAAGAAGATTTGGCTGTTAATATTACAAGAGAAAAACAACAAACAAATCAAAGAAGTTCAACAAAAGATAATACTGTTGTTTTAAAAAGACCAAAAGCGATGTCTTTAGAAAATTATTTGGAATTTATTAATGATGATGAATTAGTTGAAGTAACTCCTAAATCAATAAGAGTTAGAAAAGTTATTTTAAATACTAATGATCGTAAAAGATATGATGCATATCATCCAAAAAAGTAGGTGTAGTATGATTAGAAAATGTTTTACAGTAAATCCTAATAGAACAAAAGAAGAAATTAATAGTTACGAAGTATTACTTGAAAAAGGAATATACGTAGGTGTTGAAATCTTTTATCCTTATCAAAAAAGTCTTGAACATATTGAGATGTATAAAGAAAACATCAAAAGATATTTAAAATATCCAAATGTTGAAATGGTATGTCACTTACCATATGGAAAAGATAATAACTTAGCTTCTTTATATAATATAGATATTCTTATAGAAAGATTTAAGTCTGCAATCGATTTTTCTAACATTTTTGGAATTAAAAAGTTGACTTTACATCCTGGTTGTTTAGATGGAAGTGTATCAAGAGAAGAAGGGGTTAGATTAGCAGCCATACATATTAAAGAATTATGCATTTATGCTAAAAAATATAATATGACGATTATGTTAGAAAACTTAATAGGTGAAAATGAATTAATGCGTACAGTAGAAGAATACTTTGAATTAAAAAAATTAATTAATGAGGACAACCTAAAATTTATTTTTGATGCTGCACACTATCATGCTTCAAAGTTTTGTGATAATACTTTTGATATTATTCAATTTTTAGACCAAGTAAAAGATGATTTATATCATTTACATATTAGTGATAATGATGGAACAAAAGATATGCATGCAAGAATAGGTCTTGGAACAATTGATTATAAAGCTTATTTTAAAGCTTTAAAAGAAGTAGGATATAATGGTTTATATAGTTCTGAGGTATTATTTAATAGTGTAGATGAGCTTATTATTACCGCAAATGATATGGATGAATCAGGTAAATAAAAAACACTAACGAAAGGGCGTGTCCCGTAGGGATTTTTAGGATATTATAAAAGGATAGCGAAAATTTCGCTATCCTTTACTTTTGCTTTGTAAAACACACGATTTTGCTGGCAAAGTATAGTGGGCTACACTTTTGAAAATTCCCCATAAGGATTAACATCTCAATAAATTGGAATTTGTCAAATACTAATGATCTCTCTTATTTTTTGAGCATAATCGTTGCCGTGGTTTATGGAAAATTCGCCGTGATACAATTTTGGCAAAACATGTAGTGTACTTTTTGGCAAGGCGTTGTGAATATCCACGGCTGATTTTCTTATAGAACTATTTTCCTTTTCACCGATATATATATGTACTTTTGCGGTACATTCCTTTATTGATTCTTTTAGGGAATACAATGAGTTG
>JAFQRV010000012.1 GCA_017409905.1 Bacilli bacterium | reverse complement strand
CTTCTCTGCGGAGACGTTGGTTTTGGAAAAACAGAGGTAGCTTTAAGAATTGCTTTTAAAGCTGTCGACAACGGAAAACAAGTTGCTGTATTGGCCCCAACTACGGTATTATCAAGACAACATTATTATACATTTAAAGAACGTTGTGAAAAATACGGAATAAGAGTGGAATTATTAAATAGATTTATTGATAAAAAAGACACAGATAAAGTCATTGAAGGACTTAAAAAAGGTTATGTTGATATTGTGATTGGTACTCATAAATTATTGTCTGACAATGTTAAATTTAAAGATTTAGGATTATTAGTAATTGATGAGGAACAAAGATTTGGTGTTACTCACAAAGAAAAAATAAAACAATTAAAAGCTAATATTGATGTGATTTCAATGAGTGCAACGCCAATTCCTAGAACACTTCAAATGTCTTTGTCGGGATTAAAAGAAATGAGTTTAATAGAAACACCACCAGTTAACAGAAAAAGCGTACAAACATATGTTTTAAAAACTAATGAATCAGTTATTAGAGAAGCAATATATCGTGAAATGGCAAGAGGAGGGCAAGTATTTTATTTGTTAAACAAAATTGCAAAACTTGATAGTATTGCCTCAAAAGTAAAAAGATTAGTTCCTAAAGCTCATGTTGGAATTATTCATGGACAAATGCAGAAAGATGATATTGAAGAAGTATTAAATGATTTCTTAGATAAAAAATATGATGTTTTAGTTTGTACAACAATTGTTGAAACAGGAATTGATATACCTAATGCAAATACATTAATAATAGAACAAGCAGATCATTTAGGTTTGGCACAACTCTATCAAATTAGAGGTCGTGTAGGACGTAGTGAACAAGTTGCGTATGCATATTTAATGTATGATAATGATTTGACTTTAAGCGATGTAGCTCAAAAAAGGTTAAATGCTATTAAAGAATTCACTTCTTTAGGAAGCGGATATAAGATAGCAATGAGAGATTTATCGATAAGAGGCGCAGGCGATATTTTAGGTAGCGAACAATCAGGGTTTATCGATGATATTGGTGTTGACTTATATATGCAAATGTTAGAAGAAGCAGTAAACGAACAAAAAGGTATTATCAAAGAAGAAGAAAAAACACTTAATTTTGATCTAAGTATCTCTAAGACTATTGATAATACATATGTTGATGAAGATATATTAAAGATTGCAATGCACCAAGAAATTAGTAAAATATTTACCAAAGAACAAGCTGAAGCGGTTATTCAAGAATTTACTGATCGTTATGGTAAAGTTTATGATAGTTTAAAAGTATATATATATTCGAAATATTTAGAAACATTATTAAAGAAAAAAGGCATAGAAAGATATAAAACTACGGATAAAACTGTCGAACTTAATTTTGATGAGGAACATACAGCAAAAATTCCATACATTTATTTTTTAAAAACAGCTAAAACAATAGCCCCGATGTGGAACTATGAGTATAAACACAAGAAGATTCATATTACTATTTGTATAAGTGAAGATAATAAACTCTATGGAAAGAATAGTTATATATATAAATTAATTGAATTTATGGAAAATTTATAATAAATGTATAAAAGTAAAAAGTTGTGGAAATATATATAATGAGGTGTATATATGAAAGCAACGGGTGTAGTAAGAAGAATTGATGAATTAGGTAGAATTGTTGTTCCAAAAGAAGTGAGAAGAACAATGAGAATTAAAGAAGGAGAATCCTTAGAAATCTTTATAGAAGATACAGATAAAATTGTTTTAAAAAAGTATTCTCCGGTTGAAAATGCAAATGACTTTGTTAATGAATTTGTTGATAGTATTTATTCTTCAAATCATAAAGATATAGTTATTACAGACAATGAAAAAATAATTGCTGTAGCCGGAAATTATCGTAAAGACATAATCGGAAAAAGAATAACTTTAAGACTAGAAGATAAGATACAAAAACGTAATACACAAATAATAGAATCAAGCGATAAATTAGAAATATGTGAAAATACAGATATGCTAAAACCAGCTGTTATTAAACCTATAAATGTATATGGAGATATTATAGGATGCGTTATAGTAAGCTCTGAAAAAATAGGTGATGTTGAAAGGTCGTTGGCTGAATTTAGTGGTGCTTTTATGAGCAAATATTTAGAAGGATAAATAGGAAGAAAACTATTTATCCTTTTTAGTTAACACATTTTGATTGCAAAAAAATAAGACTTATGCTATAATACTTAGCGAAATAAAATAATATCAAACGGAGGAATATATATATGGCTTTAGTTAGTATGACTGGCATGCTTGAAAAAGCAAGATTAGGAAAATATGCGGTTGGTCAATTTAACATTAACAATTTAGAATGGACAAAATCTATTTTAACAGTTGCACAAGAACAAAATTCACCAGTAATCCTAGGTGTATCAGAAGGTGCTGCAAAATATATGGGTGGATTTAATGCAGTTGCTGGTATGGTAAAAGGTTTAATTCAAGATTTAAATATTACAGTAGATGTAGCGTTACATTTAGACCACGGATCAAGTTTTGAAAAATGTAAAGCAGCTATTGATGCTGGTTTCACATCTGTTATGATTGATGGTTCACATCATCCATTAGCAGAAAATATTAAAATGACAAAAGAAGTTGTAGATTATGCACATGCACGTGGTGTATCAGTAGAAGCTGAATTAGGTACAGTTGGTGGAAATGAAGATGGCGTTATTGGTGGAATCAAATATGCTGACTGTGGTGAATGTGTTCAATTATGTCAACAAGCTGAAGTTGATGCATTAGCACCTGCGTTAGGATCTGTTCATGGACCATATAAAGGCGAACCTGTTTTAGGTTTTGCTGAAATGGAAGAAATTGGAAAAGCTACTCAAAAACCATTAGTATTACATGGTGGAACTGGTATTCCAGATGAAAAAATTAAAAGAGCAATTGCTTGCGGAACATGCAAAATCAACGTTAATACTGAATGTCAATTAGCTTTCAATAAATTATTAAGAGAATTCTTAGCAAACCCAGCTAATGCTGAAGTATACGATCCAAGAAAATTAATCACTCCTGCTACAAAAGGTATTATGGCTGCTGTAACAGAAAAAATGAATGTTTTTGGTTCAGTAAATAAAAACTAATAAAAAATAAAATAAGTAAGATTAGTTTCTTACTTATTTTTTAAATATAAATATAGGTGATAAAATGAATGAAAAATTGAAGTTTGTAGGCTATTTGCTTATTTATAAGAAAATAGAGGGAGCAGATTTAATAACACAAACAATTACAGATATGTTAACATACTCACCCCATATGGATAAATTATATATATTCAACTATAATAAACAAAAACAAGTTTCATTATTAGAAGCAATAAAGAATTATAAAAATATCGAATATGTTGACTTAACATCATATGGTCAAGTTAAAAATTATAAAAATGCAGTAACTCACGCAATTGAACAAGGGGCTGATTTTGCAACCATTTTAGAAACTGGATATTATTATGAAGATAATGCATACTTAGACATTAGAAGAAGAATAATGATGGGTGAATTTAGTGAAAAAGATGCTGTTATAACACCTATGCCTGTTTACACGTGTGAAGAAAATAAATCATCATCTGATATTAAAAGAAACATTAAAGGATCACATTTAACTGGGGCTTTTATTAATTTACATATATATAATAAAACACCTGGTTTTTACGAACCATATTATCAAACAACTTTTGACTATGATTATTGTTTAACAGTTCGAAAAGAAGGTTACAATGTAGTATTAATGAATAACCATATTCTTCGTAATAGAAATTACCGAATGTTATATAAAAAAATATTATGGCATACATATGATGCATATGGTCATGATATATATGATGTTTATTATGAAACAAGAAATCGATTATATCTTTGGGACAAGTTCTATGATTTTGATAAAGAATATATAAAGATAGATAAAAAGCAACAGTCTTTAGAATTTAAAGAAATGCGTTTGTTTGAAAAGAACTTTAGAGAAAAAAAACAAATTATTAATCAAGCAAGAATTGATTATAGATTAAAAAAGATGGGAAAAGCTTTTGAAGAAATAAATTTTTAAGATGGATTAATTCCATCTTTTTCTTTTTATATTAAGAAAATTATCATATTATTTGCAAAAGTGAATCTTTTTTGGTAAAATATCAAAGGCTTAAAGGTAGGCAGAGATTTGCGAGGTTGCTGAAACACACGGAAGCGTTGTCGTGACTACGTAAATTTATCAGGGAATTCGCAATGAGCCGAAAGCTTAACAAATAAGAATAAGGAGGCTAACATGGCAAAAGAAAGAAAACTAAGAATAAGATTATTATCTTATGATCACAGATTATTAGATGAATCTGCGAGAAAAATTGTTGAAACTGCGAAAAGAACAGGTGCTCAAGTATCTGGTCCAATCCCACTTCCAACAGAAAAAGAAGTATTTACAGTTATTCGTTCACCACACAAATATAAAGATAGTCGTGAACAATTTGAACGTCGTACTCACAAACGTTTAATTGATATCGTAAATATTACACCAAAAACAATGGATGCTCTAGTTCACTTAGAATTACCATCTGGTGTTGAAATCGTTCTAAAATAAATGAGAAAGAAGGAGGAATAAACTCATGGCCAAAGGAATCTTAGGTAGAAAAATTGGAATGACTCAAATTTTTTCTGAAACTGGCACTTTAATCCCAGTTACAGTAATTGAAGTAACTCCAAACGTAGTATTACAAAAAAAGACTAAAGAAACAGATGGTTATTGTGCAGTTCAATTAGGTTATTGCGATAAAAAAGAAAAAGCAGCAACTAAACCAGAAGTAGGACATGCAAGCAAAGCCAATACAAACCCTAAGCGCTTCGTAAAAGAAATTGCTGGGGAAGAAATGCTAGCGTTTGAAGTTGGACAAGAGGTTAAAGGAAATATATTCACTGTAGGTGAATTAGTAGACGTTACTGGTACATCAAAAGGTAAAGGATACGCTGGTGTTATCAAACGTTACAATTTTGGACGTGGTCCAATGTCTCACGGTTCAGGTTTCCATCGTGGAATCGGTTCAATGGGCTCAATCGATCCTGCTCGTATTAAACCAGGTAAGAAAATGCCAGGTAGAATGGGTGGAGAAACTACAACAGTTCAAAATCTTGAATTTGTTAAATATGATGCTGAAAATAATGTAATTCTTATTAAGGGTAATGTACCTGGTGCTAAAAATTCATTTGTTGTTGTTACAAATGCTGTTAAAGCAAATAAACCAGAATTAAACCCAGAAAGTCTTGCATAGGAAGGAGTTAGAAAATGCCAAGTGTTGTTTTATTAAATCAATTAGGTGAAAAAGTTAGTGACTTAACATTAAGTGAAAGAGTATTTGATGTTAAAGATCATCAACAAGCAATTTATGATACAGTTGTTGCTGAATTAGCAGCTATGCGTCAAGGTACACAAAAAGCAAAAACTCGTTCTGAAGTAAGCGGTGGCGGTCGTAAACCATGGCGTCAAAAAGGTACTGGACGTGCTCGTCAAGGTACTATTCGTGCTCCACAATGGAGAGGCGGCGGTATTGTATTCGCACCAACTCCAAGAACTTACAAACTAAAAGTTAACAAAAAAGTTGTTCGTCTTGCTATGAGATGTGCTTTAAGTTCAAAAGTTCGTGAAAATAGTTTTATTGCTTTAGATCAATTAGTATTAGAAAGCTATAAAACAAAAGGATTAGTTCAAGTTTTAGCAAATGTAAATGCAAGTGGAAAAGTATTGGTTATCACTAAAGAAGAAAATGATAACGTAGAATTAGCAGGAAGAAATATTGCAAATGTATTAGTACAACCTGCTAGTAGAGTTTCTGTATATCAAATGATGAATGCAACTTGTGTAGTAATGACTCAAGACGCTGTTGCTTATTATGAGGAGGTACTTAAATAATGAAAACTGCTTATGATATTATTATTAAACCTATCATTACTGAAAAGTCAAATTCATTAGTTGATGCTAAATTACAATATACTTTTGAAGTTGATCCTAAAGCTAATAAGGTTGAAATTAAAAAAGCTATTGAAGAAATTTTCAATGTAAAAGTTGTAGCTGTAAGAACAGTTAATGTTCATAGAAAAGCAAAAAGAGTTCAAAGATACGAAGGTTTCAAATCAGCATACAAGAAGGCTATTGTTCGTCTTGCACCTGGTCAAACTATCGAATCATTTGAAATTTAGGAGGTTTAAGAAACATGCCTATTAAATATTATAAACCTACGACAAACGGTCGTCGTAATATGACTGCCTTAACTTATGAAGAAATCACTGCTACTAAACCAGAAAAAAGTTTATTAGTAACTGTTAAAAAACATAGTGGTCATAATAACTTAGGTCGTATTACAGTACGTCATAAAGGTGGAGCTGAAAAACGTAAATATCGTATTATTGATTTCAAACGTAACAAAGATGGTATCATCGGTAAAGTTGCAAGTATCGAATACGATCCAAATAGAAGTGCAAACATTGCATTAATTAATTACGTTGACGGTGAAAAACGTTATATCATCGCTCCAAAAGATTTAAAAGTTGGAATGCAAGTAGTATCTGGTGATACAGCAGATATCTTAGTTGGTAACTGCTTACAATTACAAAACATTCCAGTTGGTACAGTTATTCATAATATCGAATTACACCCTGGTCATGGTGGCCAATTAGCTAGAGCTGCTGGTACAAGTGCTCAAATCTTAGGTAGAGAAGACAAATATGTATTAATCAGATTATCTAGTGGTGAAGTTCGTAAAGTTCTTGGTGTTTGCCGTGCTACTATTGGTGTAGTTGGTAATATTGACCATGAATTAGTAAATGTTGGTAAAGCTGGTCGTACTCGTCATATGGGTATCCGTCCAACAGTACGTGGTTCAGTTATGAACCCTAATGATCACCCTCACGGTGGTGGTGAAGGCCGTCAACCAGTTGGTAGAAAAGCTCCTATGACTCCTTGGGGTAAAGTTGCTTTAGGTCTTAAAACTAGAAAAACTAAGAAAAAATCTAACGCACTTATTGTGCGTCGCCGCAATGGTTAGAAAGGGAGGAACTCAAGTATGTCACGTTCACTTAAAAAAGGACCTTTTATTGATGAACATTTAATGAATAAAGTTCAAAAATTAAATGCTGCAAATCAAAAGAAGGCTATTCAAACATGGTCAAGAAGATCTACTATCTATCCTGACTTTGTAGGACACACTGTAGCTGTTTATAATGGTAAAACACATTTACCAATTTATGTTACAGAAGATATGGTTGGTCATAAATTCGGTGAGTTCGCTCCAACAAGAACTTACCATGGCCATGGAAAAGATAAGAAAGCTGGAAAGTAGGAGGTAGACTAAAATGGAAGTAAGAGCTATTGCTAAATCAGTTAGAATGTCACCTCGTAAAGCTAAATTAGTTATTGATTTAATTAGAGGTAAAAAAGTAGGTCAAGCTATCGCCATTCTTCATGGTGTTGAATCTACAGTTAAAGAACCAATTTTAAAATTATTAAATTCTGCAATTGCAAATGCTGAATATAAAGCTGAAAAAGAAGAAATGAATTTAGAATTAGATTCTTTATATGTTAAAGAAATCTTTGCTAACCCTGGACAAATCTTAAAGAGAATGCGTCCAAGAGCAAAAGGTAGCGGAGATAGAATTTTAAAAAGAACAAGCCATGTAACTATTGTATTGGCTGTTAAAGAAAATTAGGAAGGAGCTTATATTATGGGTCAAAAGGTAAATCCAATAGGTTTAAGAATTGGTATTATCCGTGGTTGGGATGCAAAATGGTATGCTCCTAAAACTAAGGTTGCTGATTTATTACATGAAGATTTAAAAATCCGTGAATTTTTAAATGATTTCTATAAAAATGCATATGTTTCACAAATCGAAATTAAGAGAACTGGTAAACGTGTAATTGTTGCAATTCACACTGCTAAACCAGGTGCTGTTATCGGTCGTGAAGGTGCTAAGAAAACTGAAGCTGTTAAAGCTTTAGAAAAATTAACAGGTAAAAATGTTTACCTAACTGTTGTAGAAGTAAAAGTTCCAGATCTAGATGCAGTTCTAGTTGCTAGAAAAATGGCTGAAGATCTAGAAAATCGTATCTCTTTCCGTAGAGTACAAAAGAGTGCTATTCAAAAAGCTCTTAAAGCTGGTGCAAAAGGTATTAAAACTCAATTATCAGGTCGTTTAGGCGGTGCTGAAATTGCACGTAGTGAAGGTTATATCGAAGGTAGTGTTCCACTACACACATTCCGTGCTAACATTGATTATGCTGTTGCAGAAGCTGCTACAACATATGGAAAAATTGGTGTTAAAGTTTGGATTAATAAAGGTGAAATTTTAACAGCAAAACAAACAAATTCTAAAAAGGAGGAACGATAATTTATGTTAATGCCAAAAAGAACAAAATATCGTAGACCTCATCGTATTAGCTATGAAGGTAAAGCTAAAGGCGGTAAAGAAGTTTCATTCGGTCAATATGGTTTAAAAGCAACTGAAGGTGCTTGGGTAACTGATCGTCAAATCGAAGCTGCCCGTATCGCTATGACACGTTATATGAAACGTGATGGTCAAGTATGGATTAAAATATTCCCACATATGATCAGAACTAAAAAACCATTAGAAGTTCGTATGGGTTCTGGTAAAGGTGCTCCTGACGGTTATGTTGCAGTTGTTAAAGATGGAACAGTAATGTTCGAAATTGCTGGCGTATCTGAAGAAATCGCACGTGAAGCATTCAGACTTGCTTCTCATAAATTACCAGTTAAGACAAAATTTGTTGTAAGAAAAGAAAGTGGTGAGTAAGATGGCTGCAAAGAAGACTAAAAAAGTTGTTAAAAAAGTTTCACAAGCTGAACAAATTAGAACAATGGAAAACGTTGAAATTGAAGCTAGAATTCTTGAATTAAAGAAAGAACTTCACAACTTACGTTTCCAAGCAGCTGTTGGAAAACTAGAAAAAACAGCACAATTAAAGAAAGTTAAGAAAGAAATTGCACGTTGCTATACAATTATGACTGAACGTGCTAATGCTAATTAGGAGGTTAATGATGGAAAGAAATACACGTAAAGTATTAGTTGGTACAGTTGTATCTTCAACTAATGATAAGACAATTACTGTTAAAGTAGAAACTCATCGTAGACATCCTTTATATAGTAAAAGAATTAAATATTCAAAGAAATTTACTGCTCATGATGAAAACAATCAAGCAAAAGTTGGCGATATCGTAGAAATTATGGAAACTCGTCCACTTTCAAAAACTAAACGTTATCGCTTAGTTAAGATTGTTGAAGTTGCAGTAATAGTATAATCAGGAGGTGTAAATTATGGTTCAACAAGAAACTAGAGTTAATGTTGCTGATAATTCAGGTGCAAAAGAACTACTGATTATTAAAGTATTAGGCGGTGCTAGACATATTTATGCAACTGTTGGTGATATTGTTATCGCTACTGTTAAATCTGCATCTGCTGGTGGTCAAGTTAAAAAAGGTGACGTTGTTAAAGCTGTCATCGTTCGTACTAAAAAAGGTTTAAGAAGAGCTGATGGTTCTTATATTAAATTTGATGATAACGCTGCTGTTATTATTAAGGAAGATAAGACACCACGTGGTACACGTATTTTTGGTCCTGTTGCCAGAGAACTTCGTGATAAAGACTATGCAAAAATCGTCTCTTTAGCACCTGAGGTTCTATAGGAGGTCATCATGAAAATTAAAAAAGGTGATGTTGTTGCAATTATTGCAGGTAAAGATAAACCAGTAAATGGTGTATACAAAACTGGAGAAGTATTACATGTTAATCCAACTACAGGTAGAGTAGTTGTTAAAGGTATTAACATTGTTACTAAACACTATCGTCCATCTAATGCTAGACCAGAAGGTGGAATTGAAAAGAAAGAAGCTCCAATCCATGTTTCAAATGTTGCTTATTTAGATCCAGTTAAAAAATTACCAACAAGAATTCGTTATGAATATGAATTAGATGAAAATGGTAATCCAGTTAAAGATGCTAAAGGCAAGAAAATTAAATATCGTGTAGCAGTACTTTCTGGTACTAGAATTGATAAATAGGAGGTAAGTTATGAATAGAGTATTACAACATTATAAAGAAAACGTAGTTAAACAACTTACTGAACAATTCGGTTATACAACTGTTATGCAAGTACCTAAGATTGAAAAAATCGTATTAAATATGGGTATTGGTGATTCAATTAGTAATTCTAAATTATTAGAAGCTGCTGTAAATGATTTAGAAATCATTGCAGGTCAAAAACCATTAGTTACAAAAGCTAAAAAATCAATCGCTGTTTTCAAAGTTCGTGAAGGCATGTCAATTGGTGCTAAAGTAACTCTTCGTGGTGAAAAGATGTATGAATTCTTTGATAAGTTCGTATCTATCTCTCTTCCACGTGTAAGAGACTTCAGAGGTGTTAATCCAAACTCTTTTGATGGTCGTGGTAATTATTCAATTGGTATCAAAGAACAATTAATGTTCCCAGAAATCAATTATGATAAAGTATTAAAAATTCGCGGTATGGACATCACAATTGTAACTACTGCAAAAACAGATGAAGAAGGCCGAGCTTTATTAAGCTTATTAGGCATGCCTTTCAAGAAGTAAGGAGGAATGTAAAATATGGCTAAAACATCAATGAAAGTTAAATGTGCGCGTAAAAATAAATTTGCTGTACGCGAATATACACGTTGTGAACGTTGTGGAAGACCTCATTCAGTTTATCGTAAATTCAAACTATGTCGTGTTTGTTTTAGAGAACTAGCATATAAAGGTCTTATCCCAGGCGTAACAAAAGCAAGCTGGTAAGAAGGAGAACAAATATTATGGTTATGACTGATCCAATTGCTGATATGCTTACTAGAGTTAGAAATGCTATTCAAAGAAAGCATGCTACAGTATTAGTACCTGCTTCTAAATTAAAATTAGAAATTCTTCGTGTTTTAAAAGAAGAAGGTTATATTAGCGATTTTGAAAAAATTGAAGATGAAAAACAAGGAATGATATCGATAACTTTAAAATATGTTGAAAAAACACCTGTTATTAAAGGATTAAAGAGAATCTCAAAACCTGGTTTAAAAGTTTATGCTAAAAGAAACGAATTACCAAGAGTTCTTAATGGACTTGGTGTAGCTATCGTTTCAACATCAAGAGGCGTAATGAGCGATCGCTCTGCACGTAAAGAAAATCTTGGTGGAGAAGTTTTAGCATTTGTATGGTAGGAGGTTGAATATGTCACGTATAGGAAATAAAGCAATCGTATTACCAAGTGCTGCTAGTATTGAACTAGTAGAAAATACTATTACAGTAAAAGGTCCAAAAGGTCAATTATCTTTTGAAATTCCTGCATGTATTAGTATTCATGTAGATGGAGCAAATATCACATTTACTCGTGAATCAAACGAAAAAACTCACCGTTCATTACATGGTACAACTCGTGCTATTATTAATAACATGGTTGTTGGTGTAACTGAAGGTTATGAAAAGATTTTAGAAATCGAAGGTACTGGTTACAGAGCTCAATTACAAGGGAAAAAATTGGTTGTTAATGCTGGTTATTCTCACCCTGTTGAAATGGAAATTCCTGAAGGTTTAACTGTAACAGTTCCAAACCCAACTGAAATTCATGTTGCTGGTTGTGACAAAGAATTAGTTGGTCAATTTGCGGCAGAAGTACGTATTATACGTAAACCTGAACCTTATAAAGGTAAAGGTATTCATTATCGTGGTGAATATATCCGTCGTAAAGAAGGAAAGACAGCTAAGTAGAAAGGAGTGCAATAAGAGATATGATTATTAAAAAGTCTAAAGATGTAGCTCGTCAAAAACGTCACTATCGTTTAAGAGCAAATTTAAGTGGAACTACTGAACGCCCTCGTTTAGCAGTTTATCGTTCAAACAAAAATATTTCAGCTCAAATTATTGATGATGTAAAGAAAATTACTCTTGTTTCAGCTTCTTCTATTGAACATGACAATAAATTTGAAAATGGTTCTAATGTTGCTGCAGCAGCATTAGTAGGAAAAACAATTGCGGAACGTGCTTTAGCAGCAGGTATCACTGAAGTTGTATTCGACCGTGGTGGTTATTTATACCATGGTAGAGTTAAAGCTTTAGCAGATGCAGCTCGTGAAGCTGGTCTAAAATTCTAGGAGGTAAATCATGAAAAAAGATTTAATACCAACTGAAGAAAAACAATTTGAAGAACGTGTTGTTACTATTAATCGTGTTACTAAGGTTGTTAAAGGTGGTAGACGTATGCGTTTTGCTGCTTTGGTAATCGTTGGTGATCACAAAGGTAACGTAGGCTATGGAACTGGTAAAGCAAACGAAGTTCCAGAAGCTATTAAAAAAGCTGTTGAAGATGCTAAAAAGAACATCATTCATGTTGAAATGGTAAAAACTACAATTCCTCATCAAATTACTGGTATTGCTGGTGCTGGTCAAGTATTCTTAAAACCTGCTCCTGCTGGTACTGGTATTATTGCAGGTGGACCTGTTCGTAACGTTATCGAACTTGCAGGTATCCAAGATATCTTCTCTAAATCACAAGGTTCAAGTACTCCAATTAATATTATTAGAGCTACTTTTGATGCTTTAAAGAATTTACGTACTGCAGAACAAGTTGCTGAACTTCGTGGAATTGAAGTTTCACAATTAAGGGGGTAATCAAAAATGGCTAAAACATTAAAAATTACTCTTACAAAGAGTCCTATTACATATGCACAAAATCAAAAAGATACTTTAAAAGCTTTAGGATTAACTAAAATGCACAAAACTGTTGAAAAACCTGATAATGCTGCTATCCGTGGTATGATCAAAACTGTTGCACATTTAGTTACTGTAGCAGAGTAGGAGGTCAAGATGAAATTACAAGAAATTAAACCTGTAGAAGGTGCTAGACATTATAAAAAACGTGTAGGTCGTGGTACTGGTAGTGGCATGGGTAAAACAGCTACTCGTGGTCATAAAGGACAAAATGCACGTTCTGGTGGTGGCGTAAGACCAGGATTTGAAGGTGGACAAACTCCTTTATTTAAACGTCTTCCTAAACGCGGTTTCAGTAATGTAAACCGTGTTGAATACGCTGTTGTAAATGTTTCAGATTTAAATGTTTTTGAAGCAGGATCAGTTGTTGATGTAGCTGCTTTAAAAGCTAAAGGATTAGTTAAGAAAGTATACGAGGGAGTAAAAGTATTAGGTAACGGTGAAATTAATGTTGCTTTAACTGTTAAAGTTACAAAAGTTTCAGAAAGTGCTAAACAAAAAATCAGTGCCGCTGGTGGAACAATCGAGGTACTATAATAATGGCTAAATGGTTATCAAAAAATAAGAAATTAATTTTAATGATCTTATTTACATTAGGTGCATTATTAATTTGGAGATTTGGTACAAAAATTACTGTTCCTCTATTCTCAGCAAATAATCTAAGTAGTTCAGATACTTCTCAATTATTTGGTTTCTTAGATATATTTACTGGTGGAGCTTTATCTCAATTCTCAATTTTAGCATTAGGTATAAGTCCATATATCACATCATCAATCGTTATGGAATTATTAAAGATGGATATCATCCCTCAATTCAAAGAATGGTCTGAAGAAGGTGAAGAAGGACGTGCTAAATTAAGTCAATGGACAAGATATATCGCTTTATTATTAGCTTTTGTTCAATCAATTACAGTTATTGTAGGTGTTGGACATAGTTCATCTGCTTTATATTTTGATCCAACTATAAATATGAATGCATTTACATATTTATATATGGCATTAGTAATGACTGCCGGTACAGCATTTGTAATGTGGTTAGCTGACCAAATTACTATGCATGGTATCGGAAATGGTGGTTCAATGATTATCGTGGCTGGTATCGTTGCTGAATTACCTGCAATGTTTGTATCATTATGGAACCAATTCATTAATATTGATGAAAGAACAGCATGGACAATTATTCAATTTATTATTATTTGTGTAATGTTCATTGCAATTATTGTTGCAGTAGTATGGTTTGAAGGAATCCATAGACATATTCCAATTCAATATGCAAACAAACCAAGTGCATATAAATTAATTGGTAAACAAGATTCACCATTCCAAATCAAATTAAACTCTGCTTCAGTTATCCCAGTTATCTTTGCTTCAACTATTTTAAGTATTCCACTAACAGTTATTAATTTTGTTGGTGTAGAAGATGCTTCTTGGTGGAATATAATTTTCAGTACTAATAAACCAATTGGTTTTGTAATATATATTCTATTAATATTTGTATTTAGTTTCTTCTATTCATTCTTACAAATTGATCCAGATAAAGTTGCTGACAATTTAAAGAAACAAAATGCTTATATTCCAGGTTATAAACCAGGTGAAGAAACTGCTGACTTTATTTCAAGAGTTTTATTTAAAGTTACTTTATTAGGTGCTACATACTTAGCTATCTTAGCATCATTACCAATTATTATTACATGGATATTTGGTCTTGGTTCAACAGTAAGTGTTGGTGGAACAAGTATTATGATCGTAGTTGGTGTAGCTGTTGAAACTGCAAAACAAATTAAACAAGAATCTGAAAAACAAGAAGTTCACGGATTCCTATAAAATTCAATTATAAATAAGGTGATTTATAAATGCGCTTATTAATAATGGGTGCTCCAGGAGCTGGAAAGGGGACATATGCCGAAGGTATTTCAAAACACTACGGCATTCCCCATATCTCCACTGGAGACATATTTAGACAAGCCATGCAAGAAGAAACTCCTATGGGTATTCTTGCAAAAAGTTTTATTGATAAAGGAAATCTAGTTCCTGATGATGTTACAAATAAAATTGTAAAAGAAAGACTTAGTAAGGTTGATTGTTTAGATGGATTTCTATTAGATGGATATCCAAGAACATTACAACAGGCCGAAGAGTTTGAAAAAACATTAAAAGAATTAGATTTAAAATTAGATGCTGTAATCAATTTAGTTGTTGATGAAAGCTTAATCGTATCTAGAATAGTTAATAGAAGAATATGTCCTACTTGTGGTAAAGGTTATAATTTAGTAACTTTAAAACCAATTAAGGAGGGATATTGCGATGTTTGTGGTTCTGAATTATATCAAAGAAAAGATGATAATGAAGAAACAATAAAAAGTCGTTTAAGTGTATACAATGAACAAACAAAACCATTAATTAATTTTTACGAAGAAAGAAAAGTATTATTAAATTTAAATGGTGAAGGAAATGCTAAAGAAGTAACAGAGTGCATTATTAGTACTTTGGAGGAAATTAAATGATTACGTTAAAAAGTGATCGCGAAATTGAATTAATGAGAGAAGCTGGTAGAATTACAGCATATGCACATTTAAAAGTAAAAGAAGCAATTAGACCAGGCATCTCTACTTATGAATTAGATAAAATTGCATATGAAGCAATAGTATCTCAAGGAGCGATTCCATCATTTTTAAATTATAACGGTTATCCTGCAAGCATTTGTGCTTCGATAAATGAAGTTGTGGTTCATGGAATACCAAACAAAAAAACAATATTAAAAAATGGTGATATTATTTCTATTGATATTGGTGCTATCTATCGTGGTTATCACGGAGATGCAGCAAGAACTCATTATGTCGGGGAAGTTAAAGAAGAAATTAAATTATTAGTTGAAAGAACTAAACAATCTTTTTATGAAGGGTTGAAGTTTGCAAAACCCGGCAATAGATTATCTGATATATCTCATGCAATTGGCAATTATGCTGCTAGTTTCGGTTACGGTGTTGTAAGAGATTTTACAGGACATGGAATTGGAAGAAATTTGCATGAAGATCCTGCAATTCCTAATTATGGTGAAGAAGGTCATGGGCCAATTTTAAAAAAGGGTATGACTTTAGCTATAGAACCAATAATTAATTTAGGAACTTATCGAGTTAAAGTTTTAAGTGATGGTTGGACAACAACAACACTTGATAAGAAACCAAGTGCTCACTATGAAAACACAATTGTCATAACTGATGAAGGTTATGAAATACTAACAAAATATGAAGGAGAAGAAATAGATGTCTAAAGATGATGTTTTTGAAGTAGAAGGAACAGTTGAAGAAGTGTTACCTAATACAGTATTTAAGGTTAAAATACCTAATGGACACATCATAACAGCCCACGTTTCTGGTAAAATCCGAATGCATACGATACGCATTTTACCAGGTGATAGAGTAACTGTTGAAATTTCACCATATGATATAACACGTGGACGTATTACTTATCGTCATAAGTAATTAATTTAAATAAATAAAAAAAATATGGAGGTTAAAAATGAAGGTTAGACCATCTGTAAAACCTATTTGCGATAAATGCAAAGTAATTAAAAGAAAAGGCCGTGTTATGGTAATCTGTTCAGCTTACCCTAAACACAAGCAAAGACAAGGATAAAATAGGGAGGAAAGCTGAAATATGGCTCGTATAGCAGGTGTTGATATTCCTCGTGATAAACACATTGAAATATCATTAACTTATATTTATGGTATCGGCAGACCTACTGCCCAAAAGATTTTAATTGAAGCTGGAGTTAATCCAGATAAACGTGTAAAAGATTTAACAGAAGATGAATTAACAAAGATTCGTCAAGAAGTAGCTAAATATGTTGTAGAAGGCGATTTAAGAAGAGAAGTTGCATTAAACACTAAACGTTTAATGGAAATCGGTTGTTATCGTGGTCTTCGTCATCGTAAAGGATTACCTGTACGTGGACAAAGAACAAGAACAAACGCTCGTACTCGTAAAGGCCCAGCTAAGACTGTAGCTAACAAGAAGAAATAGGAGGACGTAAGATATGGCTAAAAAAGTTGTTCGTAAACGTCGTGTTAGAAAGAATATACCTTCAGGGGTTGCACATATTCATTCAACATTTAATAACACAATTGTTACAATTACAGATCCAAATGGAAATGTAGTATCTTGGAGCTCAGCAGGTGCTGTTGGTTTCAAAGGTAGTAAAAAATCTACACCATTCGCTGCTCAAATGGCATCAGAAGCTGCTGCAAAAGCTGCAATTGATAATGGTATGATTAAAGTAGAAGTTACAGTTAAAGGACCAGGACCTGGTCGTGAAGCTGCAATTCGTTCATTACAAGTTGCTGGTTTACAAATTACATCAATTCAAGATTGTACACCAGTTCCACATAATGGATGTCGTCCACCAAAAAGACCTCGTGGATAATAATCAAATTTTGTTTAATTAAAATATAAATTTCATTTAGAGGAGGAAAATAAATGAAAAGCTTAGATTTCATTAGACCTAATCTAGAAATCGATGAACAATATAGTTCAGAAAAAGACTATTGTAAATTATGCATTGAACCTCTTGAAAGAGGATATGGTCAAACATTAGGAAATTCTTTACGGAGAGTGTTGTTATCATCACTTCCTGGTGCTGCAGCTGTTGCAGTTTCCATTAATGGTATCGAACATGAATTTAGCACGGTTCCCGGTGTTAAAGAGGATGTTACTGAAATCATTTTGAATCTTAAAAAAGTTGTCTTTACTATCAATGCAGAAGATGACGAAAAGGGTGTATTTGATGTAGATGAAAGAGTTTATGAATCATCTTTTGAAATTAAAAACCCTGTTGAAAACAATGAAGAAGTTGAAATTAAAGCTTCAGATATTAATTTAAATTTTGTTGAAGTATTACCAAATAATGAATCTGGTTATATGCCAAATGTTGTAGTTGTTAATGGTGATGCTCATATCGCAACTCTTGCACCTGGCGCTGATGTAAAAGTTACATTACGTATAAAAAAAGGTGTTGGATATGTTAATGCTGATGAAAATAAAGTATATTGTAGAGAAGGAAATAGCAGAATTATTGGTTTAATTCCTATTGATTCAATCTTTACTCCAATTACAAAATGTCGTTATGAAGTTGTTAAAACTCGTTTTCAAGACAATTTTAATTGTGATAAATTAACTTTAGAAGTTTGGACAAACGGAAGTATTGTTCCTACTAATGCAATCTCATTAGCTGCAAAATTCTTATCTGAACACTTTAATGTTATCGTTGGATTAAACGAATATATCAAAGAAAAAGAATTCATGATCCAAAAAGAAGAAAAACCAGTTAATGTTAAATTAGATCTTAAGATTGAAGATTTAGATTTATCAGTTCGTTCTTATAACTGTTTAAAACGTGCTAACATCAATACTGTTGGTGAATTAATTTCTAAAACAGATGAAGAAATGATGAAAGTTCGTAACTTAGGACGTAAATCATTAAAAGAAGTAATTCAAAAATTAAATGAAATTGGTTTATCTTTAAAGAATTCTGAGGGATATCATTTCTCAGATGATGAAGATGATGAACAAAGTTTCGATGAAGACAATGAATAAATAAAAGGAGATTATTAATATGTCAATGGGTTATCGTACATTTGGACGTAAAGCTTCTCAAAGAAAAGCTTTATTCCGCGATTTAATAACAGATTTAATTATTAATGGTCGAATTGAAACTACTGAAGCTAAAGCAAAAGATCTTAAAGTTCTTGCTGATAAGATGGTTACTTTAGGTAAAAAAGGCACATTAGCTGCTCGTAGACAAGCCGCTAGACTTGTTCGTTTTGAAAAAGCTGAAGATGGACAATTCGCAATTCAAAAATTATTTTCTGAAATTGCACCTAAATATCAAGAACGTAATGGTGGTTATACACGCGTTTTAAAATTAGCTCCACGTCGTGGAGATGCTGCTTCAATGGCAATCATTGAATGGGTGTAATAAAAAATGTAAAAAAAGAGCCGTAAGGCTCTTTTCTTTTACTTACTATTCTTGCAAAAAAATAGAAAAAGTGGTAAACTAATTAAAGTAAAGGAGGTGATTCATATGAAGATAGAGTTTAAAAATGTTTCTTTTAAGTATCAAAGTGATTTTGATGTTATTAAAGATTTATCATTTGTTATTAATACTGGAGAAATGACTTCTATAATTGGTCCTAATGGAAGTGGGAAAAGCACAATTACAAAACTTATAATGGGTTTGCTCGTTCCTAATTCTGGAAGCATATATATAAATGATGTACTTGTTACCGAAGAAAACATTTTAAATATTAGAAAAAATATGGGTATTATCTTTCAAAATCCTGATAACCAATTTGTTGGTGTTACTGTAAAAGATGATATTGCATTTGGTTTAGAAAACAAATGTATTGAACGAAATGAAATGTTTGAACTAATTAATAAGTATTCTACTCTTGTTCGTATGAATGACTTCTTGGATAGTAATCCGGAAAACTTAAGTGGTGGTCAAAAACAAAGAGTAGCTATAGCAGGAGTACTTGCTATGGAAACCGAAACTATTATATTTGATGAAGCAACTTCTATGCTTGACCCAATTGGAGTTGAGGAAATTAATAAAACTCTCAAAATGCTCAAAAAAGAGGCCTCAAAAACGATTATAAGCATTACTCATAACATTGAAGAGATATTATACAGTGATAACGTACTTGTAATAGATGATGGTCAAATTGTTGCACAAGGTAAACCAATTGAAATTTTATCAAATATAGAATTATTAAACAAAGTAGGTCTTGATACTATCGAATCTGTTAAGTTAATTAATATGTTAGAAGAAAATAATCATAAGGAAATAATAGAAGAATTATGGAAATTAACTTTCAACATGTAAGTTTTAAATATGATAATAAACAAAACTATGATACATTAAATGACATTAACTTAACAATTTCTAGTAAAGATGAATTTATCACCATAGTAGGTCATACGGGTAGTGGTAAATCTACTCTTGTACAATTGATGAATGCACTTATTTTCCCAAGTTCTGGAAACTTAACATTATTTGGACAAAAAATAAAACCAAAAAGAAATAAACCACTTAAAAAAATAAGACAAAAAGTTGGATTGGTATTTCAATTTCCTGAATATCAATTGTTTGAAGAAACAGTTTTAAAAGACATCATGTTTGGACCACAAAATTTTGGCATGAGTATTGATGAAGCTAAAGAATCCGCACTAAATATTATTAAAGAACTCAACATTAGTGAAGAAATTTTAGAAAGACCACCATTTAATTTAAGTGGTGGTCAAAAAAGAAAAGTCGCTATTGCGGGAATTCTAGCAAGTAATCCTGAAATCCTCATCTTAGATGAACCAACAGTTGGACTTGATCCAAGAGGTAGAAAAGAATTACTAACATTACTAAAAAAAATACATGAAGAAACTCATAAAACGATTATAATTATTACACATGATATGAATGTTGTAGCTAACTATTCAAAAAGAACTATTGTGCTAAATCAAGGCAATATTGTTTTTGATGGCACACCAAAAGATTTATTTAATAATAAAGATTGTTTAAAAGAATTTAATTTAGATTTACCATATATATCTAAAGTAGCGGAATCATTAAAAGAAAAAGGAATGATTAATTATCAAAGCATTCCATTAAACATAATTGAATTATATAATTATATAAATGGTGATAATCATGAATAAAATGGCATTTGGACAATTTTATAATAGTAATAGTTTAATTCATAAAATTGATTCACGAATAAAAATTATTTTTACAATTCTATTTATGATATCAATCTTCTTAGTTCCAACTAATAATTTTATTTTAATGGGTTCTTTATTTGTTTTTACTTTCTTTATTGTTTTATTAACGAAAGTTCCACTTAATAAATATTTGAAAAGTTTAAAACAAATTGTCTTTTTATTAGTATTTGCTTTTTCATTTCAAATGTTTTTTAGAAATGAAGGAACAGTTATTTTTTCATATAACTTAAATTTCACATGGATAAACATTACAATTTCAATTATCTTATTAATTTTATATATATTATTTAATAAATATTTGCCTTTAAAATTACTAATATTAGTGTTATTAGCTATTTTGATAATATATATACTAGGTATTCCAATGAATGCAAATGTAATAAATAATAATCCAGTAGTAATTAGAATATACAAAGAAGGTATTATAAGCGGTAGTTTTATAATTTTAAGAGTATTGACATTAATTATATTTACAACTATATTAACTTTGACAACTAAACCAACTGATTTAAATAATGGTATAGAATCATTGTTATCTCCTTTAGAATTATTGCATATTAAAACAAGTATATTTGCGATGATGATTTCGATTGCTTTAAGATTCATTCCAACTTTATTTTTAGAAGCAGATAAAATATTAAAAGCCCAAGCGTCAAGAGGGGTTGACTTTAATGAAGGAAGCTTAAGAGAAAAAATTAAACAAATAATATCTTTACTTGTCCCAATGTTTATTGTTTCTTTTAAAAGGGCCGATGAACTTGCGGTTGCTATGGAAGCAAGAGGATACGTTCCTGGAGAAAAAAGAACAAAAATAAATTTAATGAAATTAAAATTTTCAGATATTTTATGGTTGATTTTATTTATAATAGTACTTGTAGGACTTATTATTTTGAGGGTATTAATATGAGATATAAATTAATTGTTTCGTATGATGGAAGTTGTTTCCATGGGTTTCAACGCCAAAAAGGATTTAATTCTGTTCAAGAACAATTAGAAATTGTTTTAACAGAAATACTAAAAACTACAGTTGTAGTAAAAGGAGCAGGTAGAACTGATGCTGGAGTACATGCAATTGGTCAAGTAGTACATTTTGATTCTACACAATTGGTACCTGAAAAGAACCTAAAAAAGATCCTCAATAAAAAATTATATCCAAGTATATATATAAAAGATGTAGAATATGTTGATGATTCTTTTCATTCTCGTGTACATGCAATAAAAAAAGAATATCGATATTTCGTTAGCATTGGTGAATTTTGTCCTCTAAAAGCTAGATATATACATTACTTTCATAATCGTATAGACATTTCTAAAATTAAAGAAGCAATGGAATATATAAAAGGGACTCATGATTTTAAATCTTTTTCTAAAAATCACATTATCAAAAATACAATTAGAACAATTGAGAGTTTTGATTTAATTATAAATGATGATATTTTAGAGTTTAGAATTGTAGGAAATGGTTTTATGCATAATATGGTAAGAATTATAATTGCTTTAATGTTAAAAGTTGGAGAGGGTAAATTTCAACCAGATTATATAAAGAAAGTTATAGATGGATGTGACAGAAAATTTGCACCATATGTTGCACCTGCACAAGGATTATATTTGTGGAAAGTGTATTATTAAAAGAAATAATTTATTAATTATTTCTTTTTTATTTACAACTTTGTAGAAATTTGTTATATTTTAATAGAGGTGAATAACAATGAAGCTTAAAAATGTTATGATATATATATTTATATTTTTATCTTTTGGTGTATTATTACTTTCATATGGATGTGAAAACATTTCATCAGGCATTTCAAAGACTGATGCAGAAAATATATATAATGAAATATCAAATGAAATTCCAGAATATTTATATTTAGGAGAAAAATTAGAATTACCCGATAAATATAATGGGGAAAATATTACATATACGTTTGATCAAACAGACTATTTTAATGAAAACATGGTCGTAATAAAAGAGGGTTTATCTTCACACATTGTAATTAATATAGATATTTTAATTGGAAAACATCATTTTACTCATAAAATTAAAATACATCAAAATATGGAAAAATATTTTGAAAAAGTATTAAGTTACATTAGTGGTAAATTTCCATCTGGTGTATATGCAAAAGATGCTTCATTATACTACTCATATCCTGGAGATAAAGAAATCAGTATTTCATATAAGTCTCTTAATCCAGAATATGTAACTGACGAAGGGAAGAGAATAAGTCATGACTTTGATGAAGATGTAGTTTTACAATGCACATTATCTAAAAATGGTGTTACACATGTAGAAGATATTCGATTTATTTCAATGGGAATAAGTTATGAAGAAAGAATGGAAATTGCTTTAGAATATATTGATGACTTTTTCAAAAATACAGAATTCGTAGAGGGTGTTGAATTGCCAACAAATCATCCTTTATATGGCGGTAGATTTAGATGGATAGCAGAAGATCCAACTATTATTTATGATTATAAAACAATTCATCTACCAAAAGAAACAAAAACAACTCATATAATTGGAGAAATAATGTTTGGTAGCACAGAACGAGAAATATTAGTGTATGAAGTCGATTTACAAAAACGTCCCGATTATATTACTGATGAAGTATACGTAAAAACATTCTTAGAAACTGTTTTATCTTCTGTTGATGACTATTTAACTTTATATGATGGTTCAAAAGCAGATATAAACACTGAATACTTAATCGATGAAAATATTAAAGCAGTTAATAATTCATATTATACCGATATAGTAAGACCAACTGTTCCACAAGAAAAATTAGATAAATTACTTTATGAAGGATATACAATGCCTAATGATGAAAATGTATTATGGATTGTTGTTCATGAAACTGGTATGTCATATGCTGGAGATGATGCCCTTCTATTAGCAAAATATCAATACAATATTGCTTATGGAGAAGAAGGAAGAGAAGCTTCATGGGGATATACTGTTGATGAACACTCTATATATCAAAGCTTCCCAGACACATATAGATTATGGCACGCTACCGATGGAAAAACTATTGGTGGTGGTAATACTAATGGAATTGGTATTGAAATGTGTGTCAATAGAGATGGAATTTATAACGTATCAATGTTAAATAACGCTAGATTAATGGCAGGTCTTTTATATAAATATGGTCTTGGTATGATGAACATGAAACAACATTCTGATTTTTATATATATAAATCATGTCCTGAAATTATGAGAGCAGATAGAAGATGGTATGAATATTTAACTCTTATCGAAAGAGAATATATATCTCAAACAATATTATCTAATTTCAAAATTGAATATAGTATAGATATGCCTAAAATGGCTATAGATGGAGTTTATGACTTTACATCATTAGAATCAGGTCAATCTGTAGATATTATTGTATCAATAAATGGTGATGAATTTATAATTACTACCACAAAAAAATAAAGCTGTAGATTTACAGCTTTTTTTTAAAAAGAAAAAAGAGATAACTACGATTTACGCTATCTCTTGTTATATCTCAAAAACTTTGTTATTGTATATTATTTTATTTTAAAGTCAACCAATTAAATATTTGCAAGGTGTTTTTAAATTATAAGTTAATGTGGCAAATACATTATTATAAAAAGACTTATTAATTAAAATAATGCTTAAATTATTAAGATGTGATATAATATAAATATATGTGAGGTCTTATTATGAAAGGTTTATTTATTACAATAGAAGGAAATGATGGTAGCGGTAAATCAACTGTTATTGCATCTTTGAAAGAACAATTAGCAAAATTAAATGTTGAGGTAGTATACACTAGAGAACCAGGCGGCAGTTATGTTGCAGAAAAGATTAGAGAAGTTATTTTGGATAATGATAATATAGCAATGGATGATCGAACTGAGGCTTTATTATATGCTGCTAGTAGAAGACAACATTTAAAAGAAACTGTATATCCAGCACTAGAACTTGGAAAGATTGTTGTTTGCGATAGATTTATAGATTCATCTCTAGCTTATCAAGGAGTAGCAAGAGGACTAGGGATTGATAATATATATGAAATGAATCAATTTGCTACTGAAGGATTTATGCCTGATTTAACTTTATATCTTTTAGTTGATCCACAAGTGGGTATTGACAGAAAGTCAAATCAAAAAGAATTAGATAGATTAGAACATGAAAAGTTAGAATTCCATACAAAGGTATATAATGGATATTTAGAATTAGCTGAAAGATTTAAAAACAGAGTAGTAATAATAGATGCAAATTGTAGTGTAGAAGAAGAATGTTCTAGCGTTAATAAAATTGTTTTAGATTATATTAAAGAAAGAGGACTAGAATGAATATTTTAAATTACCAAAACGACGTGGTAAAAGTATTAGAAAATAGTTTAAAAAACAATCGCTTATCTCATGCATATATATTTGAAGGGGAAAAAGGAAGTGGCCTAAAAGAGGTTGCTATACACCTAGCAAAAATGTTATTGTGTTATGATGATTATAAAGCGTGCGGTGTATGTGAAAATTGTATAAGGGTTGATAATGGCACACATACTAATGTTATTATAATTGAACCAATTCAAAATACTATAAGAAAAGATCAAATCAATTCAATTATACACGAAGGCCATATGACTTCACTAACAGATAAAAACAGAATATTTATTATTAATAATGCTGAAAAAATGAATAGAGCCTCAGCAAATTCCTTATTAAAGTTTTTAGAAGAACCAACACCTAATAATTATTTAATATTATTATGTGAAAATTCTAGTATGTTATTAGAAACAATAGTTTCAAGAACACAAATAATTAGATTTAAACCTATTAATAAAGAAGAATTAGCTAAAGAGTTTCGAAATGAAGGTATTGAAAAAGATATGGCATATATATTATCAGAAATATTTTGTAGTTACGATGAAGCCAAAACTGCATTAAAAGAAGGAAATATTATAAACTCTTATGACCTTTTTAAAAAAATAATAAATGCCAAAATTAATAATAAAGACCAATATATTGAATATTTTATGAATAAGAAACTGTTGACTTCTTTTGAATGTCATAAATGGTTTTTAGAAATATTAACTTTATTTAAAAGAGAAGAAATTAGATATATAGAAAAGAAACAAAGCAGATACTTTATTGAAATGTTTAATGATATAAACTATAATAATAAAAAAGTTTTAGATATTACAAAGCAAATAGATGCAATTAATATCGCGATAGAAAGAATAAATTTAAAAATTAATGTAGATTTAGTATATGCGAGTTTATTTCAAAATCTATAGAAAGGAGTAAACATGATTGAAGTTATAGGTGTACAATTTAAAGGCATGGGAAGAATATATTATTTTAACCCTTTAAATGTTAAATTTCAAGTTGGAGATCATGTAATAGTTGAAACTGTTCGAGGAGTAGAGTTGGGAAAAGTAATATTAGACAATCACGAACTTGATGAATCTACTTTTGAAACAGAAGTCAAGAAAATTTTAAGAAAAGCAAATCATAAGGATGTTATCCAAGAACAAAAAAATACAGAAGATGCTAAAGAGGCTTTTAAATTTTTTAAAGAAGAAGTATTAAAACTAGACTTAGAAATGAAACCGTTAGATGCCGAATATACTTTTGACAGATCAAAAGTAATATTGTTCTATACTGCTGATGATAGAGTAGACTTTAGAGATTTATTAAAAAGACTAACTCCACACTTCAAATCAAGAGTAGAACTAAGACAAATTGGTGCTAGAGAAGGTGCTAGACTTTTAGGCGGACTTGGTAGTTGTGGAAGAGAAATATGTTGTAGAAGTTTTATTAAAAATTTTGATATTGTAACAATGAAAATGGCTAAAGACCAAGCCATGAGTTTAAACACAAATAAAATTAGTGGTTTATGCGGAAAATTAATGTGTTGTATTGCATATGAAAATGAATTATATCAAGAATTAAAAGAATTAGTTCCTTCTGTTGGATCATATGTAAAAACACCAACATGTGAATATTGTAAAGTAATTGGTGTTGATTATATCAAACAAATAGTTAGAACACAAGAATCTCCAGATTCTCTTCCTGTTTCACATTATGCAACTGAAGTTGAAGTGGTTCCTAGAAGAAATTAATATGGCTGAAGTAATTAATGATTTATTGGGTTATGATGGATTAAAAATAATCCAAGATACTGAAAAATTCAATTTTTCTTTAGATTCAACTTTATTAGCAGAGTTTGTTACAATTAATCCACAAGATAAAAGAATATTGGACATAGGAACGGGCAATGGATTTATTCCATTGTTCTTATCTTTAAGAACAAGTAGCATAATTGAAGGTATTGAAATACAAAAAGAATTATGTGATTCAGCTATAAGAAGTGTTGAACTTAATAACTTAGAACAACAGATTAGAATTATTAATGATGATGTAAGAGGTTATCACAAAAAAATTGGTGTTTCTAAGTATGATGTTATAACATGTAATCCCCCATTTTTTGTATACAAGGAAACAAGCAACATTAATAAAAATGACTATTTAACAATAGCTCGCCATGAAGTTACTTTATCGTTAGAAGAATTGTTGGATTCTGTTAGAAAGTTATTAAAAGATAATGGTACATTCACTATGGTTCACAGAACTGAAAGACTTTTGGATATTTTAGAAATGTTTAGAAAATATGGGATTGAACCAAAAAGAATAAAATTTGTATATCCAAAAAAGAACTCTTCAGAAAGCTTATTAGTATTGATAGAAGGGAAAAAGAGTACAAAAAAAGGCGGACTAAAAATATTGAAACCTTTGTATGTTCATAATCTAGATGGAAGTTATACTAAAGAAGTTTTAAAAATATTTAATTACCAATCAAAGAGGTAGATATGAAAAGACAAAAAAGTTTTGAAAAAGAAAATGCAAAGTTATATCTAGTTGCAACTCCCATTGGAAATTTGGAGGATATTACTTTCAGAGCGGTAAAAACATTAAATAGTGTTGATATAATTTATTGTGAAGACACAAGAACATCAAGAAAATTACTTGATCACTATAAAATTAATACTAAACTAAAAAGCGTCCACTTATTTAATGAAAATGAAATTAGTCAAGAAATCATAAGAACAGTAAAAGAAGGGTTAAACGTTGCAATAATTTCTGATGCAGGTATGCCTGTTATTAGCGATCCGGGTTGGATTGTTACAAAAGAAGCCATTGAACAAGATATTGATATAATTGTTGTTCCTGGGGCATCAGCTGGGATATCAGCATTAATAGCTTCAGGTATTACTGCTCATCCATTTTATTTTGCAGGATTTTTAAACTCTAAATCATCTAAAAGAAGACAAGAATTAAAAGAATTATATAATAGAGAAGAAACTATTGTTTTTTATGAGTCACCACATCGTATAGAAGAAACTCTAAAGATATTAGTAGATATTTATCCTAACAGAAAAATAACTCTTGCGAGAGAATTAACAAAATTGCATGAAGAATATATCAGAGGAACTGCCATTGAAATATTAGAAGTGGTTGATTCTATAAAGGGCGAGATGGTTGTTATAATGGAAGGTAATAGTAATCCTATAGAAGAACATATAATTGAATTAAATGAATTAACTATAGAAGAACATTATAAACATTATATTGATAGTGGTATTGATCATAAAGAAGCTTTGAAAAAAGTAGCTAACGATAGACATATATCTAAAAAAGAAGTATATGAAAAGGTAAAAAAGTAGGATTAATGTCCTACTTTTTGTATTGCATATTTAATATCGTCAAACTTATATCTTTCATTTAACAATAAAAGTAAAATAGAAACTATATATAATAGCTCTTCCTTATTATATATTATACAATATAACTCTCTGATTGAATTATTAAACTCTAGATTAAAAATAGTTAATTTGTTATTTTGATATATATTTTTAATTATATAATCACTGTTAGAATTGAACCCATATGAAACAATATCTCCCAAATTAGCTATGCTATTATAATCAATTATATCGGTATTGATGATCGATATAGTATTATGATAATTAATGTAATGTCTTAAATAATTAATTTCATAATTTGTATTTTTATCGATTAAGATTATATAATCATATTCTAATGTTTTAGTATCTGAAAAGGTAATAAAATTATATATATAGTCTGAATTATTATATCTTAAATTCAAATAAATTTTATTAAATAAATTTTGGAAAAGAGTTTCGTTTTGGCATATTAATCCAATGTGTTTTTCTTTATGTTTATTCATTTTTTTCACCGATTTTAGTTTATCCAAATATTAAAAAAATATACATTTAATTAATTTATATAGGAATTTTTTGCTTGGTATAAATTTAGTTTGCTGTCTGTATTTTAAACTTGTGTTACTAATTGCTAGCGAAAAAAAGTAAATTATGTTATAATAAGTAACGAAATATAACTAGGAGGAATTTGTTATGTCTAAAAAAGTTTTCCAATCAATGGATGGGAATACTGCTGCCGCTCATGCTGCGTATGCGTTTACTGAAGTAGCTGGTATTTATCCTATCACACCATCTTCTCCTATGGCTGAAAATGTTGACTTATGGTCAAGCCAAGGTAGAAAAAATTTATTTGGAATGCCTGTTAAAGTTGTTGAAATGCAATCTGAAGCTGGTGCTGCTGGTTCAGTACACGGTTCATTACAAGCTGGTGCATTTACTACTACATTTACAGCAAGCCAAGGTTTATTATTAAAAGTGCCAAACATGTATAAAATCGCTGGTGAATTACTACCATGCGTTATTCACGTTGCTGCACGTGCATTAGCTGCACAATCATTATCAATTTTTGGCGATCACCAAGACGTTATGGCATGCCGTCAAACTGGTTTTGCTATGCTTGCTACATCAAGTGTACAAGAAGTTATGGATTTAGCCGGTGTTGCTCATTTAGCAACAATTGAATCTAGTGTTCCATTTGTTCATTTCTTCGATGGTTTCAGAACAAGTCATGAAATTCAAAAAGTTGAAGTTATGGATTATGAAGTTTATGAAAAACTTATTGATTGGGATGCTGTTAAGAGATTCCGTGAAAGAGCGTTAACTTTTGAAAAACCTGTAACTCGTGGTACAGCTCAAAACGATGACGTTTATTTCCAAACAAGAGAATTACAAAATAAATATTATGATGCAGTTCCTGCAATCGTTGCTAAATATATGAAAGCAATCTCTGAAGAAACTGGTCGTGATTATGCTCCATTTGTTTATTATGGTGCAGAAGATGCTACTGATGTTATTATTGCTATGGGTAGTGCTACTGAAACAATCAAAGAAGCAGTTGATTACTTAAGAGCTCAAGGTGCTAAAGTTGGTTGTGTAGTTGTACACTTATATCGTCCATTTGCAAAAGAATATTTATTAAATGTTTTACCTCAAACTGTAAAACGTATTGCTGTTTTAGATAGAACAAAAGAACCTGGTTCAAACGGTGAACCTCTATACTTAGATGTTAAGAATGCTTTATACGGCGCTAAACATGCTCCATTCATTATTGGTGGTAGATATGGTTTATCAAGCAAGGATACTACTCCTGCTCAAATGATCGCTGTTTATAAACACTTAGCTAAGAAAGGTCATGATAACTTTACTGTAGGTATCAATGATGACGTTACTCATTTAAGTATTCCTGTTGGCCCAGAAGTACGTGTTAATGAAGAAGTTTCTGAATTAGTATTCTATGGTTTAGGTAGTGATGGTACTGTAGGTGCAAATAAGAGCACTATTAAAATTATTGGTGATAATACTGATTTATATGCTCAAGCATATTTTGCTTATGACTCTAAAAAATCTGGTGGTGTTACACGAAGCCATTTAAGATTTGGTCCAAAACCAATTACTTCTCCTTACTTAGTTAGCAAAGCTGACTTTGTAAGTTGTAGTAATGAAGCTTATGTTGAAAAATATGATATGTTAAGCTGCTTAAAAGATGGCGGAACATTCTTATTAAATACTGTTCATGATGCTGAAACATTAGTTAAACATTTACCAAATGCATTCAAAAAACAATTAGCTCAAAAGAATGCTAAATTCTATATCATCGATGCTGTTCACCTAGCTCGTGAAATTGGTTTAGGAAGTAGAACTAATACTATTCTTCAATCAGCATTCTTCAAATTAAATGAACAAATTATGCCTTATGAAAGAGCACAAGAATTAATGAAAAAATATGCTTATAAAGCATATAGCCGTAAAGGTGATGCAATTGTAGAAATGAACTATCAAGCTATCGATCGTGGTGCAAATGGTTTAGTTGAAGTTACTGTTGATCCAGCATGGGCTAAATTAAAAGTTGCAAAAGCTAAAGTTGATGAATCTCGTCCTTCATTCGTACGTGAAATTGCTGATCCAGTTAATGCTATTAAAGGTTATGATTTACCTGTTTCTGTATTTGCTGAATATCCAGATGGAACAATGCCAGCTGGTACTGCTCAATATGAAAAACGTGGAACTGCAAGCTTTGTACCTGCATGGAATCCAGAAAACTGTATTCAATGTAACCAATGTGCATTTGTTTGTCCACACGCTGTAATTCGTCCATTCTTAGCTACTGAAGAAGAAATGGCACACGCTCCTAAAGGCACTAAGACTTTAAAACCAATTGGAAAAGGCTTAGAAGGTTTACAATATTCATTACAAATTTCTGCACTTGACTGTACAGGTTGTGAAGTTTGTGTTAACCAATGTCCAGCTCCTAAAGGAAAAGCTCTTACTATGGTACCACTTGAAGAAGCTATCAAAGCAGGTTCTGCTGAACAAGCTCAATATTTCTTCAATGAAGTTACTTATAAAGATAATCTAGTTGATAAATTCTCTAATCCAAAAAATTCACAATTTGCTCAACCATTATTTGAATTCAGTGGTGCTTGCGGCGGTTGTGGAGAAACTCCTTATGTTAAATTAATTACTCAATTATTTGGTGACAGAATGGTAGTTGCTAACGCTACTGGATGTTCATCAATTTATGGTGGATCATATCCAACAAGTCCATATACTGTAAATAAAGATGGTAGAGGACCTGCATGGGCAAATTCATTATTCGAAGATAATGCTGAATTTGGTTTCGGTATGAAAGCTGGTGATACAGCTCTTCGTGATCATATTGCTGTTGTAATGGAAAAAGCATTAGAAGAAGGCGTATGTGATGAACAAGTTAAAGTATTATTCGAAAAATGGTTAGCTAACCGTGAAGATGGTGCTGTAACTGCAGAAGTTAGAGATCAATTAGTTCCAATTCTTGAAACTAAAGATTGTCCTGTTGCTAAAGAAATCCTTGGATTAAAGAACTATATTGTTAAGAGATCACAATGGATCTTTGGTGGTGACGGATGGGCTTATGACATCGGTTACGGAGGATTAGATCACGTTATCGCAAATAATGAAGATATTAATATTTTAGTATTAGATACAGAAGTATACTCTAACACTGGTGGACAATCTTCTAAATCATCTCCAACTGCTTCAATCGCTAAATTTACTGCAGCTGGTAAACATGGTAAGAAAAAAGACTTAGCAGCTATTGCTATGAGTTATGGACATGTATATGTAGCATATGTTGCTCATGGTGCTAGCCAAGCTCAATTATTAAAAGCTATGAAAGAAGCAGAAAGCTATCATGGACCATCAATCGTTATCGCATATTCTCCATGTATCAACCATGGTTTAAAACGTGGTATGGCTAAATCACAAGAACAAGCTAAACTTGCTGTTGAATGTGGTTATTGGACATTATTAAGATACGATCCAAGATTAGCTCAACAAGGTAAGAACCCATTAGTAGTTGATTCTAAAGCACCAGATTGGTCTAAGTATGAAGAATATCTAATGAGTGAAACTCGTTATGCTCAATTAAAGACAATTAATCCAGCTGAAGCTGAAGCATTATTAGTTCAAAATAAAGCAGAAGCACAAAAACGTTATAACAACTATCAAAGAATGTTAAACATGGATTTTTCTGTTGAAGAATAATTAAAAAAAAGAAAGAGGATTTCAAAAGAAATCCTCTTTTTAAATGTCTAATTTTAAATCGTCAGATGAATATAATTTTAAAATATCTTTACATATCCAATCAAATAATAAAGTTAAAAGAATTGAACCAATTATTTGTATACCAAAAATTGATATATATGTAAATGGATTAGAATACCCCATAGCATCTAAAGTAGATATTTGACCAACTAAACCACAACTTCCCATTCCAGCTCCTGCACTTGTAGACATTGTACCGAATAGACATACACCGATTGGTCCTAAAATAGCACTTGATAAAATAGTTGGTAACCATATAGCAGGCTTTTTGATAATATTTGGCCAATATAACATGGATGTTCCAATACCAACACTAATAGATTTTCCAATACTATTTTTTGATCTAAAAGATTGAACAGCAAAACCAATCATTTGGGCTGTACAGCCAATTACAGCTGCCCCCGCAGCAAGTGGTGTGTTTCCAATATTTATCGCAACACATACAGCAACACTAGAAATTGGTAGTGTTAATACCATACCCATAATAACAGATATTATAATAGACATAAATACTGGCATTAAAGGCATAGCTGTTTCTACAATTGTTTGAATAAAGAAAATAATGTAATAACTTGGATAGATTAAGATAAAACTTAATATAGATCCTATTAATATATATGTGAAAGGAACTAATAAGATATCAACAGGTGTTTTTTTCTTTAAAATCTTTTTTGCAATAATAATAGTAAAGATTACTACTAAGTATATAAGTAAAGGGTTTTTGCTTCCACCATTAACGGTAAAGGTAGGAACAGGATTATTGTATGCTTTCAAATTTAGTGCACTAGCAATTCCACCTAAAGCTAAACAAGAAACTAGCTCAAGGGTTGAATTTTCATCTTTTAGAGACAAAGCAACACCAAGACCAATTGCTGGACCCATTAAACTAATTAATGTTGATGATATATCAATTCCTATTTGAAAACCATTTCCAAAGCTACATAATTGTTTTATTATTGTTCCAATTATTAAAGTAGCAAATAAACCAGTGGCCATTCCACTAGAAGTTTTAGTTATAAAGTTAAGTACTTTTTTCATCTAGATCACCTCGATATATATATTATATAAAATTATAAAATGAATATAAAGTAAAAAGTCTTATAAATTTTCTATTGCAAAATTATGTGAACTATGATAAAATATAAATGAAAAAAGAAGGTGTATTATGAAAACTGTAATTGATGATAATGGAACTAAAATAGAAATTGAAGTTGATTCAGAAGAAATTGAAGAAAATGAAGATAAATGTACTTTCACATTTAACAAAAGAACAAATAATAAAATATCAACTAAAATAAGAAAAATATTGCCTATTGTATCTTTAATGGCTTTTTTCTTATGTGGCTTTTTAATCGACAATGGTTGGACATGGAGTTGGACATTATTATTAATTTCTCCTTTTATTGAATCATTCTTAAAATTAAAAAATAAAAGTATTAAAAAAGCAATTGCTTCACTATTGGATATGGTTATAATTGCTTTAGTAATTTTCTTAGGTTGTTATTTTCATATTTGGTCATGGTGTTGGGTATTCTTTTTCCTAATTCCAATTGCGCATATTATTTTGGAGTAACTTATGGAACAAAAAAATAAAGAATATTTAGATAAAGAAATTTCCAAACATAAACCAAGATTACTTTCACCAATTATAAATACAATCTTAGGTATCGCTTTTATTGTATTAATGGTTAGGGTGACAATTGTAAATAAAATTAATCCATTTTATTTGGTATTAGTAATAATATTGATGATTATATTTATTGGAGGTAGTTGGTATACTAATTTCTTTTTCAAGAAAAAGAATAAAGCTTTAACTAAGGATTTTGAAAAAGAAACTGAATTGTTATTTAAAGCAGTATACGAATTAAAAAAGGGAACATATATAGAACCAACAAAACCTGTATTATTTAATATAATAGAAAAATATAGTGATATCAAAGAAATATCTTATGATACTGAAAAAAGAGAGTTCTTACCAAAAGCTGAACATGAAATATTTATTAATATTGGTGCCAGTTGCTCTGGGTTAGTTGTTAATTTTGACACTTTAGAAGTTATCGGTTTTCAAGGAATGAGCCCTTACTCAATATGGCAAAAGAAAAAAGTTGTTTTACCAGATGCTATTGATGGAACTTTACAACTAAATATGGAAGGCTTTAATAAAGTAAAAAAATTGACATTAAAGATATTAAGTCAAACAGATATATACTATAATTCAAAAACAGGATACTTTGCAGCTGGTGATATGAAAAAGACAGTGCTAGATGAAAATGTTCGTATCGGTGATAACATAATTGTAAGTTTATATGATAATCAAATTAAGTGCATATATATAAAATTACAACCAAATTTATTTGATAAATAATTTTAGTTGAAGAAAAATACAAAAAGTGCTATAATAAGAAACAGTAAAAATATAATTTCTTATTATAGCTTTTTATTTTATTAAGTATAAAAAAGTGAGGTATAAATATATGTCAAAATTACAAATAATTGATTTATGGGTTAAAGTTGAAGATAAATTAATTTTAAAAGGTGTTAATCTTGAAATGAACACTGGAGAAATTCATGTTATTATGGGTCCAAATGGAACTGGAAAATCTACACTTGCATCTACAATTATGGGTCACTATAAATATGAAGTTGTTCAAGGACAAATCTTATTAGATGGTGAAGATGTTTTATCAATGAGTGTTGATGAAAGAAGCAGAAAAGGACTTTTCTTAGCAATGCAATATCCATCTGAAATTACAGGTGTTACTAATTCCGACTTTATTAAAACTGCTATGGAAACTAGACTTGCAGAGGATGAACATATTTCGTTATTTAAATTTATTAGATCTTTAGATAAAGCAACTAAAGAATTAAAGATGAATAGTGATTTACCTCATAGATATGTTAATGTAGGATTTTCAGGTGGAGAAAAGAAACGTAATGAAATTCTTCAAATGAAAATGTTACAACCAAAGTTTGCTATTCTAGATGAAATTGATTCTGGATTAGATGTAGATGCGTTAAGAATAGTTGGCGAAAATGTTAATAATATGAAGTCTGATTCTTTTGGCGCATTAGTTATTACTCACTATGAAAGATTATTAGACTATATTAAACCAGACTATGTTCATGTATTAATGGGTGGTAAGGTTGTTAGAACTGGTAAAAATGAACTCATCGAAAAGATTGATAGAGAAGGATACGATTGGTTAAAATTAGAATTAGGACTAGTTGATGATGCTCCTGTTCGAGCTAGTGTTTCACTTGGAACTTGTGCTATTAACCCTAGTAATAAGGTAAAATAGTATGAGTGACATTATTAATTCATATGTTTTTAAAGAAATCGATAAATTAATATTAGAAGAAAATCAACAAAAAGTTGTTTATCAAGCTTTAAATTCTTCTTTTAAAGATTTAGAAATCTCATTAAAAGCTAACTCAAAATTAGAATTATTAGTTTATAATTCAGAAAGTAATATTAAGTGTGAACTTTTAGAAAATGCTAATCTAATCATTTACAATGTATCTTTTCAAAAAGATAATTACACATTTAATTTAGATGTTAATTTACAAGAAACAAATGCAGAAGTTCATATAATTAATTTATATTTAGGTTTAGATAAAGCTCTTGTTACTTCTAATATAATGATTAATCACTATGCAAAAATGACTAAAAGTTTATTAGAAACTTATGCAATTGGTAAAAATAATGCGGCATTAATTTTGAATAATAATGCATTTATTAAAAATGGCATGAAACAAAGTGATGCTAGACAAATGACAAGGGGCTTAAATTTATCTAAAAATGCTTCTATTAAAGCACAACCAAATCTATTGATTGATGAATATGATGTAGTAGCATCACATAGTGCCTCAATAGGTTCTATTGACAAAGATGAATTATTTTATTTAATGAGCAGAGGTTTAACAGAAACTCAAGCTCAAGAAATGGTTATTTTAGGTTTTGTACAACCTATTTTAAGTCATATAAAAAATGAAAATATTCAACAGGTAATATATACTGAATTTGCAAAATTATTAAAGTAGGTGATTATATGTTAGAAGTTAAACGTGCTGATTTTCCAGTATTAGTTAATAATGAAAAAATGATATATATGGATTCAGCTGCAACTTCATTAAAACCACAAATTGTTATTGATAAAATTAATGAATATTATACAAAGTATGGTGTAAATATTCATAGAGGTGTTTATGATTTAAGTAGTAAAGCCACTGATGAATATGAAGAATTACGTACTGTTGTAGCAAAATTCATTAATTGTAAACCAAGAGAAGTAGTATATACTAAAGGAACTACTAATGGTTTAAATATGTTAGCTCAAATCTTAAAAGCAAATATTCATGAAGGTGATGAGATTATTGTATCTCAACTAGATCATCACAGTCTTGTTATGCCATGGCAAAATGTTGCAAAAGAAAAAGGGGCTAAGTTAGTTTTTATTGAATTAAATGAAAAAAATCAAATAACAATTGAAAATTTTAAAAAGGTATTGACTAAAAAAACAAAAATAGTTAATCTTACCTATGTTTCAAATGTATTAGGAGTTGTTGCTCCTGTTAAAGAAATAACAAAACTTGCACATGAAATAGGTGCGATTGTAATATGTGATGGAGCACAAGCAGTTCCCCATATGAAAGTGGATGTCCAAGATCTTGATGTTGATTTTCTTGCTTTCTCAGGGCATAAAATGCTAGGCCCTACAGGTTGTGGAATTCTTTATGGTAAATATGATTTATTGAATTCTTTAGAACCAGAAGAATTTGGTGGAGACATGAATGATGGTGTTGAAATGTATGATTCAACATTTAAAGATGCTCCAGAAAAATTTGAAGCAGGAACTCCAAATATAGCTGGATTGATAGCTTTAAAACCAGCTATTGAATATTTAAGTAAACTTGGCATGGAGAATGTTCATAACCATTCTTTATCCTTAGCGAAATATGTTGTAGAAAATATTAAAAATAATGATATGATAGAGTTATATACTAAAGAACCAGAAAGTGGAATAGTAACTTTTAATATTAAAGGTATTCATCCTCACGATACTGCTACTTTCCTTGCTGCTCAAAATATTTGTGTTAGAGCAGGGCACCATTGTGCACAATTAATAACTCATCATTTAGGATGCATGGGAACTGTTCGAGCAAGTTTTTATATATATAATACTATTGAAGAAGCCCAAGCATTAGTTGCAGCTATAAATGGTGCATGTGAATACTTTAAGGAGTGGATAATATGAATTCAGTAAATGATTTATATCGTCAAGTAATTATGGAACATTATCGTTCACCTAGAAATAAAGGATTAGTTAGCGATAGTGGATATATATGTTTACGTCTTAAAAACCCATCTTGTGGTGATGATATTACAGTTCAAGCAAAAGTGGAAAATGGTCGAGTTGCAGCCATTAGACATGAAGGAACTGGATGTTCAATTTGTTGTTCAAGTGCATCAGTAATGAGTGAAGTATTAAAAGGTAAGACTATTCAAGAAGCAAAAGATATAATTGCAGATTACTATAACTTAATTAAAGGAGAAAAAGTAAAAGATGAAGAAGCACTTGATGAAGCTATTGCTTATCAAGGAGTTGCTAATTTTCCTGCAAGAGTTAAATGTGCTACAATATCTTGGCGTGCAATGGGTGCGATTTTAGAAGGTCAAACAGGTGAACAAGATGTCGAAGAATGATAATTTAGAAAAAATTGGCACAGATTATAAATATGGTTTTAGAACAGAAACTTCTACATACTTTGATACAGGTCGTGGAATCAATGAAGAGGTTGTTAGAACTATATCGAAATGTAAAAATGAACCTGATTGGATGTTAGATTTAAGAGTAAAAGCTTATCATAAATTTAATGAAAAAAATTGGCCTACATTTGGACCAAGTTTGGACATGTTAAATTTTGATGAATATATTTATTATATAAAATCAACAAAAGATGTAGTAAATACTTGGGAATCTGTTCCCGAAGAAATTAAAGATACTTTTGATAAATTAGGGATTCAAGAAGCTGAACAAAAATATTTAGCTGGTGTATCTACACAATTTGAATCCGAAGTTGTTTATCACAATACTATTCAAGAATTAGAAAGTCTAGGAGTATTATTCTGTGATACAGATACTGCGGTAAAAAAATATCCTGAATTAGTAAAAGAATATTTTAATAAAGTGGTTCCATATCAAGACAATATGTTTGCATCTTTAAATACTGCTGTATGGAGTGGTGGATCATTTATATATATTCCTAAAGGAGTAAAAATAGAAAAACCATTACAATCATACTTTAGAATTAATACAGAACAAATGGGTCAATTTGAAAGAACTTTAATTATTGTTGATGAAGGAGCTAGTTTATATTATGTTGAAGGATGTACTGCTCCTAAATATTCAAAAGACTCTTTACATGCTGCAGTAGTTGAAATATATGTAAAAAAAGGTGGATACTGTAGATATTCAACTGTTCAAAATTGGTCAAACAATATTGTAAACTTAGTTACAAAAAGAGCGTATGTTGAAGAAGATGGACATATGGAATGGATTGATGGAAATATTGGATCTATGGTTAATATGAAGTATCCTGCTTGTATTTTAGCTGGCCCTCGTGCAAAAGGTACGACTATTTCAATCGCGTTTGCGGGAAGTGGTCAATATCAAGATACAGGTGCAAAGATGATACACTTAGCTCCAAATACTACAAGCCAAATAATTTCTAAATCTATTTGTCGTGGTGGAGGTAAAGTTAATTATCGTGGTACTGTAAGACATAATTCTCATGCAGAAAATGCAAAAAGCCATATTGAATGTGATACTTTGATTTTAGATAATATATCATCAAGTGATACTATTCCAACTAACATAAGTCAAAATGATTCTTCTTATATTGAACATGAGGCGACAGTTTCAAAAGTTAGTGAGGAACAATTGTTTTATTTAATGAGCAGAGGATTAACAGAGGAACAAGCAACTGAAATGATCATTATGGGATTTATTGAACCTTTTGCAAGAGAACTACCTATGGAATATGCTGTTGAATTAAATCAATTAATAAAATTAGAAATGTCAAATTCTATTGGATAAAAAAATGCGTGTATAAAACACGCATTTTTTATTTCTTAAAATATTTTTCATATATAGAAGATACTTCAGATTCAAAATCAGCAATTTTATTTTCTAGGTATACTGAACTATCAATGTTTAACAATTCATCCAAAGTAATATCGAAGATTTCTATGATTCTTGTTAATTGATGTAAACTAGGCTGTTGTAAATTTCTTTCTAATTTAGAATAATTAGATTGATTCATTGGAATTAAATCTGCAACTTGTTGTTGTGTCATATCTTTATCTTCTCGTATACTTCTTAAACGTTCACCAAAGTTCATAAAAACCTCCTTTGTTATATTATAAAACCTAAATTTTTAAATTTTAAAATTTAGTTTGATTTTATTTAAAAATAAAATAAATAAATGAAATTTAACTAAAATAAAAAACATAAAAATATATTTTATGAATATAATTTAATGATTAATATGAATAAATATGTAAAGAAAAAAAGAAAGTTTAATGGGATTGAGTATGAATATATTAGTATTTCGAATGAAAAAAAGAACAACACTATAGTGCTTCCTGGTTGGCAACAAAATGTAGAAACCTATGAAACAATGTATAAAACAATAAGTAAGTATTCAAATATATATATTATTCACTTTCCAGGGTTTATAAACACAGTTGAACCAAATAGAATAGTTGGATTGGATTATTATGTATTGTTAGTAAAAGATTTAATAGAAGGATTAAATTTATGTAATCTTTTAATTATAGGACATTCATTTGGTGGTAGAGTAGCTATTAAACTACAAAGTATTTATAAAAGTGCAGATTATTTATTATTGGTTTCAAGTGCAGGAATAAAAAGTAAAAATATTTTGACAAAAATAAAAATACTAAAATATAAAGTAAAAAAGAAAATTTATAAAAAAATTAATAAAGTAAAACTTCAAAAGTTAATTGAAGAGAGCGGAAGTAAAGATTTTAAACAATTATCATATGTTATGAAGAAAACATTTATTAAAATTGTAAATGAAGATTTAACAAAACACTTAAAAAAAATAGATGTGCCAGTATTGTTGATGTGGGGTTCACAAGATAAAACAACTCCTTTATGGATGGCAAAAAAATTTTCCAAAAAAATAAAAAATTCTCAATTGATAGTCTTAAAGGGTTGTAGACATTTTTCTTTTTTAGAATCCAAAGGCCAATTTAATATAATTTTAAATGCTTTTTATCAAAATATATGGGGGGATAGTTATTAATTATGTAGTAATTTCTTTTTTATCTATCTTACTGTTTTTTGAAATATATCATGAATTAACAATTTTTCAACAAGCAGGTTACAAAATAAAAGAGTACTTTAAACATTTTAGAAAATATTACTTATATTCATTAAGTGGATTTGTAAGATTACAAACTGTGTTATTAGGTATTTTATATTGTTGGTATGATAATTGGTTTTTAGGATTGTTAACATTGTTTTTCATATTTGGCTGCATTGTTTTAAAAGAAAAAAAGATTTTAACCTTAAAAATAACCAAAAGAATATCTAGGATGTTTTTCACAATTATAATAATATATTTAATCCAAATATTTACAGTTGTGCCATTGCTATTTATTAATATATATATAGTTCCTATTTTAATAATTATCACAAATTTTATAAATGCCCCAATAGAAAATTTAATTAATAGATATTATATTAAAAAAGCAAAAAATAAAATAAGTAAACTTGAATTAATAAAAATAGGAATCACTGGAAGTTATGGTAAGACTTCTTGTAAGTATTTTCTATCTAGTATTCTAAGCAGCAGATATTTAGTGCATAAAACACCTAAGTCATATAACACTTGTTTAGGAATAACTAAAGATATATTGAATAATCTAGAAGATTATAATGAAATATACATTGCTGAAATGGGTGCTACCAAACAAAAAGATATTGAAAAAATAAATAATATTTTAAATATAAATATTGGTATCATTACATCAATCGGAACACAACACTTGGATTCATTTAAAACAATAGAAAATGTATTAAAAACGAAACTAGAGATTTTAAAGTCTAAAAATATAGATACATTAATAATAAATGCTGACAATGAATATTTAGACGAGTATGAATATCCCGAACATTTAAAGGTTATAAAAGTAGGAATAAAAAATAAGAATGTTAATTATTCCGCAACAAACTTAGTCGAAAAATTTAATTATATTAGTTTTCAAATTAATGATATTTTATTCGAAGCTAATTTAAATGGGATCCATAATGTAACAAATTTGTTATTAGTTTATGCAGTATGTAAAGAATTAAAACTAAGTGATTTTGAAATAATCGAAGAAATTAAAAATCTAGAATCTGTAGAACATCGATTAGCTTTAATAGAAAAAGAAGGTTATCAAATATTAGATGATTCTTTTAATTCTAATTTTGAAGGATTTATAAGTGCATTAAATGTACTAAATAAAGTAAATACTATTAAAATATTAATAACTCCAGGGCTTGTCGATCAAAAGGAAAAACTAAAAGAATATTACGAAAAAATAGGTGATTTAATAGTTAATGTTGTTGACTATGTATATTTAATAGATAATGAGAATATATATATTTTGGTTGAATATTTTAAATCAAATAATTTTGCTAAGTATATAGTTGTAAATAGTTTTGAAGAAGCAATGAAACTAGTTAATAAGCAAGAAAATTATTCGACAGTATT
>JAFQRV010000011.1 GCA_017409905.1 Bacilli bacterium | reverse complement strand
AGAAAAAGGCAAGAAAGTATTTAATTATATCGCTATGGTTTTAGCTATTATAATTGGGATATGGATAATAGCAATGATTGTAGGTATGTTTATATAGAAATCAATACAGTGGGCTAACAGAGCCAATAAATAAAAAATTATAAACTTTTTTTAAGGCTATAGAGAGGACAAAAACCTCTCTTTTTCTTTGTCATTACTGAAAATCTAAAATTATAGAGAGGACAGTTATAAAATAGTCAATAACATAAATATTTTTATTTTAACATAAATTATAGCATGTGTTAGCTATAATTAATAAGAGGATAATATACTATATGATAATAATATATAATATTACTACAATAATAATAAAGTTAAAGAACCTAAACAACCAAAATACCCTTGCATCCTCCTGTCTTCGACCATTTATGAGTGGTTTGGTGCCAGAGTGTCAAGAATGCCAGAGTGCAAATAGAATGAAGTTAGGTAAACAGGAGCAAGATAGTCAGGAGTGGTTTTTGTATTTTGGTTATTATAAAGTAATGTTATTTAATAGAGTTGGTTGATAGAATAATCACATAAGATTATCCTCTCTATAATCTCCTATAGTTATTATTTATAAAATTACATACTAATTATAACATCAACCAACACATCTCACTTTCAAAGATAAGGGGGCGCTTTTGGAGCGCCCCCTTATCTCGTATAAATGGAGTGTGAGAATGGTTAATAGAATGAAAAATTATGTATAGAATAATAACAGAAGCACCCACACTTAATCGTATGGGTGCTTCTTATTTGTAGTTAAATTGATTATAGAGAGGACAATTCAAATTATATAATGTTAATTATATCAGGGTTAATAATAAGAATGGTATCACAATCCCAAGTGTAGAGTTGTTTATGTAGTCTGTTATCTTTGGTAATGCAAACTTCAATGGCATCGTAGATGCCAGCCAATTTCTCGTAATCTAAAAAAGTCCATATATCAATAGGAAGTGGTAATCCACTATCAGTCTTTGGTAAATCTTCTAACTTGGTAATATCGTCAATTACAAGGACATTGGCATCTTCTTTGAGTGTAAACGAAAAGGAAGTGTCAATGTTCGTATCTAAATTGCTTTCAGAAACCCATTCTTTCCATCCAAAGTCAGTATCGTCAGGAGATGCCCATAGACCTCCTGATGGTTTTGGTATTCCTATTTGGTTTTTAACTTCGTGAAACGAAGCCTTATCAAACGAACTATGTCCATAGTGAGTGTATCTTTTATTCATACTTTTCAATCCTTATTAAGAATAATGGTAACTTCATTATCTATAACTTCTCTTAATTCTTTAAGTTTCATATCTTCATTCCTCAATGTTTCTTATCAACTATTATAACATACAAATGGGTATTCATCAAGTTTTTCATCTTTTTTCTCTGTTTTGCTAACTTCTTACCTATCTTCTTTATCTACTTTTCATATCTTCACTAATATACGGGCGATTTTCTCAATCGCCCGTATATTAGTTCGTATAGGAAGATTAGAAAGTAAGGAGTATTAGATTGTAAAATAGGATTAGATATTAAGGGTTAATAAATTAATGGGTAAATCTATTGAGAGGACAAATATTTTCACCAAACTTTTTCAAATCATAATTTAGTCAGTAATGATAAGGGTTTTAAGCATTCACCAGCAACTAAAAATCAATCCAAAATCTTATTTTTCTTTATTATTTTAATCTTTCGTGATTTATCAGTAATAACAAAGAAAACAAGCATAGGTAATATTTTTCTTTTAAAAAAGGTAATAAAAGTTTAAAAAAGTAATGTTTTTCTAAAGCAGAAGGTAATATTATTTTCATCCATCCTCTTCCTCTCTATAATCTTCTTTTATTTCTTATAAAATCAGATATAAGGGGGCGCTCTTTTGAGCGCCCCCAATTTAAGTCGTATGGTGAATGAGTGATTTGGTGATTAAGAGAAATGGTAAATCATTATAAAAGATTGAAATGGTAATAAATTAAATTACAAGAACAAGGTTATAGATAAGAAAATTATTTAAACCCTAAATTATGCAAAATAATTAAGATTATAAAATTAGTCGTATGTTAATTGTCGTAGATATTATTGGTATTATAAGAATTATTTTTTATCAAGGTCATGTAAAAATGGTAAGGGACAGTTATAAGGAGCAAAGGACAGTTTAAATTATATTAAGTATAAGATTAAAAAATGATTTGAAAGGAGTTAGATGGTTATGGCAAGGAAAATGGTATGGATAGAGCCAACAATAGAAAAGTATATCAACGATTGCATAATCGTTGATACTTCAAAAAAGAATAAATTGACAAAAGAAGTTATCGTAGAGCAAATATTAAAGACAGTAAGATTATTTACAGTATTAGAGACAGGAAAACCACCACTTACTGATTTGGTATATAACTACAGATTGATTGAGGCCTTGCCTCAAGAAGTGGTAAAAGCAAAGAAAGGTAAGAGATTAAAGTGGTTAATAGATTTACCTTTATCTAATCTGTCATTATCTCCTATGGGTATGAAATATCTTGAGGAATACAATGAAAGAGTTTATGAGAATAAGGGTTTAGAGAGTGTATTCGTAGATAAGATGCTAAAAAATAAAGGGTACATAGAGAAGATTAAGGAGAGTATCAATAATAGAATATTGGGTATATCTCAAACTACTTCTATAAAGTCTGTTTCTACTTCTTCCACCCCTTCCTCACCTTGTTCTTCCGTTGCTGCAATTCCTGCGGAATTGCAGCCCCATATCGAAGTAAGTGGTGAAATAGAAATCAAAGGGTTAAAAGAGTTATTAAGTAATAAGGAGTATGAAAGTAATAAGGAAGTTGAAAATCGTGAGAAATCAGATTTTCAAGGTACAAAAGACATAAAGGAATTAAGGGAAATGTCAGATACCTCGTTAAAGGAAATAAGGAATATTGTTGCTAATTTGAAGGACAATCTAAATAGTATTATTCCAATGACAGAAGATGGTATGAAACACCCATTATATGATACTTTAACAAGAGTATATGGGTTATATTTCTTGGAGAAAAATGAAACTAATTTATATAAAAAGATAGATATATTAGAGAATGGTATTGAAGATGCCTATTCAATAATTGATTTATTGATGGTATTAAATAGTCATTATAAGAAGAGCAAAAACTAACATTAAATGCGAAGGGAGAAATCATTATGAAAAACATTAATAAGATTGATATTTCAGATTTGGTTTTTAAGGGAGAAAAGTTGAAAATGGTAATACTTTCTTATCTTGAAGTAGAGAGTATAAAAGATAATATAGCAGAGTTCTTTACACTTGGGTATTATCTTAAAGAATGTTATGAGTGCATAGATAAGCTCGTAGATAATTTGAATGAGTATATAGAAAGAGTTAATACTTTTGATGATGAGTTCAAATTAAATGAAGTTTATGGTATAGCATTAAACAAGGTTGAAAGTGCAACCAGATTATTAAATAGTTTGGAAAATGTAAAGGCAGTTGCAAAAGATACAAATGGTTTTAAGGAAGTTGAAGATGCTTTGGTAACAGATATTTATAGCAGCTTAATATTAGCCTATCGTGAAGTTGCTTTGTTAGATTTTGAATAATAAATATTAGCAGAAAGGATGTGCTTGTTATGGTAGATTATATGAATGATATGGTATTGGAGAATGATATTTGGTATGAGGGTTATGATGAGATAGATAGTGATTTTAATTATGATAATGAGTTAGGGGTTGATATGGTATGAGATTTAAACTGTTAGAAACCTTTGAGGGATTTAAAAGAGAATATAGTGGGGATGGTTTTGATTATATTGTAGAATATCAAAATGGAGATAATGATGTAATGTCTGAAGAATGGATAAAAAAGAATATAAAAAATTGTGCTAATGCAATCGTATATGACGATGAAATTATATCCTCAGTATCAAAAGGATTTAGTTTATGTGATTATCATTTGAATAGAAAAATAAGATTAGCAATTAGGTTTTATAGACTGCTTTCAGTATATGGTTTTGTGTTAGAGTACAAAAACTCCACTCTTTATGTTGATGGTAAACCAATAAGAAAACAAGGAAATAGTTGCTTTTCAAAATCAAGTAATAGATTACTTGCAAGTGATTATTTTAATTTAAATATGGTATTAAATGCTTTGGTTTACACTTTATATACTAAACCAAGATTTCATAAGGATTATAGGATTTTAACTTTCGCCAGAGGTATGCAAGTTGGATTTATACTCGAAGATGTATCCGTATCGTTAGATTTATCTGGAAGTATTATAGAAAAATTAAATGAATATGATGTCACTTTATCAGAAGTAATAAATCCTTATACAAATGAAAAAGTGCTACGTGCGATAGATAAGAGTTGTGAAAAGATTAAATAAGGGGTTGATATTATGCCAAAAGCAGATAAATACAAGGAAGTTAAGGTAGTATATTTCGATATAAGGAGAAATGAAACCTATGAAAGAACAACACCACAATGGGCTTTAGATGAAGAAATAAAACTTGGTTTTGTTAAGGAATGTCCTGATTGTCAGACTTGGGTTCATACATATTCCCCTCTTTGTTCCTGTGGGCATAAGTTTATTGATGAAATAAAGGGTTATGAGATTTCGTATGATAAGTTTGCAGGAAGATTACCAACAGAGAGATTTATCAGACCTACACCAGACACAGTAAGGCACGAAGTAGAGATTTGTGGTAGATTATTTGTAGCAGAGTATAAAGAAGTTCCTTTAAGTGAGGCTATGAATAAGGATGGTATAGTTAAAGATGCTTTTATAGAGCAAGGTCGCCCTTTTCTTCATAAGTATTTGTTAGAAACAAAATCAAGTGTAAAGTAAATAATCGTAGATTATTATAATTTAATTTTTTTAAGGTTATGCAGAAATGATAAAATAATATTTAGATTAAAAAATTATGCAAATATTTTCATTTAGTAATTAAATATTGTTGATATATGGGTATTTAGAGATTTGATTTCTAAATACCTTTATTTTTATTGTTATTTCAAAGGTTTTAAGAACTTTATATAAAAATAGGATTAATTTTCATTTTTTTCTATTTAGCATCTGTAAATCAATTTGTTCTGTTGTGGAGTTATTACTACAGTTATTTATATTTTTCATTTGTCTTGATTTAACAAAGTAATCAAAAGCGGCTATATGCTATGCATATAGATTTATTTTGGACAAATAAATCTATATTGGGTATAAGAAAAAATTAATTAAATGAAAGGGGTTATTTAATATGAAAAAGTTAAGTAAAATCGTATCAATAGTATTAAGTTGTATAATGTTATTATCTTTATTTACAGTAAATGTTCTTGCTGAAGAAACGGTATATGACATTTCAGAAAATCAAGATAACTCATTAACTGCAACTTATAATTCAGAAACAGGAACATTAACAATAGCTGGAACAGGACGTATGGTTGAATATACATCTAAAGACTACTATCCATATGCTTCGATACAAGGAAAAGTAACTAAAATAATTTGTGAGGAGGATTGTAGTATTGAATATATAAGTAAGGAAGCCTTTGCAGGTTTTGATAAATTAACTGAAATTATCTTACCAAAAAGCATAAAAGGAATTGGACAATATGCTTTTCACAACTGTGTAAATGTAGTTAATTTTGAGTGTATAGCTAAAGATATTGAATTAACAAATGATATATTTGGTCATAATCTGAATGGTTATTATGAGATGGGTTATAAAGCAGAAAATAAAACAGCAACAGTAGATGCCTCCAATGCCTATTTGGTAGAATGTTTAGATGCAATGGGTTATGAGGTTGAAACAGTAGGAACTCCTCCTGCTGAAAAATGGAGTACTTATCCATCAGAATGTATAATTGAGGTGGGTGCAGAAACACCTAATAATGTTACTGCTTATATCAACAGATATACACATATAATGGACTTTGTAGGAGAAGGTGCTATTAAGAATTATGGTTCAGCTAATAGTCCGTTTGCTCAACAAGTATGGATTTCAAAAATCAATTTTCACGAAGGAATAACTCATATTGGTAATTATGTCCTTGATAGAAAGATAGATTGTTCGTCAACAATAGCAAGTTATGTTACTATCAATTTACCTAATTCTTTGGTTTCAGTTGGTGCTCGTGCATTATATTCCGTAGGTGCTAAATCTTTGATACTTCCTGAAAATGTCACAACTGTAGAAAGTATGTCATTTGATTATAATACCCTATCTACCTTGACAGTTCTCACAAAGGAACCTTTAACATTAGGTACTACAACTCCTATAAGGTTTTCATCTTCTGCTACTGTTTATATGTATAGCACAAATACAACCTTATTGGAGTATGTAGAAAATAAAGGGGTTTCTTCTGTAATCTTTTTAGATGTTGCTCCTACTTCTGGTGTATTAGATAATGGTATTAAATGGACTTATGATATAAGTACCCACACAATAACATTTGAGGGCGAAGGTGATATTCCTACATATGATAATGTTTCAGATGCCCCTTGGTACACAACAGGAATAGCCTATAATCCTGCCTCAACTTATGTATTTGGAACAGGTATAACAAGTGTTGGTAGTGCATTTAGTGGTATGGGCGGAACAAGATTAGATTATGGTTATGGTGGCAGTTCAGGTGGTGGTATTACAAGCACAGGTTCTACAACAGTCTATGCTCCTTCAAGTTTAAGTAGTTCAGTTTATTCCGCACATCCTGATGCAATAGTCAAAGATATTGAGGATTATAAAAGTCCAGAGAATGCAGACAAGGAACAAGAAACAGCAATTATTGTGTCAGTAGAACCAACAATCTTTATTGTTACAGTTCCAATTAGAATTGACGTATCAATGGACAAAGACGGTGTAATCACAACAGGAACAGATTACAAGGTTGAAAATGAATGTCCTATGGGGCCAATTATTATAAGTGATATAAATGTTGTATCAAGGGCAGATTGGGAAATTACAGATTTCAATGCTGACTATAAAAATATGAAGGCAAGTTCAAATAAAATTGGTATGACAATAAATGAAGCTGAAGTAGAAACAGATGGTACAGTAACATTAAATGATAGTTTAAGTTCAGTAATTAAGAATAAAGAAAGTAAAGATTTATCATTTGAAGTAAAGATGCCTGCACAGAAAACAGCAATAGTTGAGAATGTTTTAGCGGTAGTATTTACATTAGATTTTGATAAAGTTTAATAATATATAGGATAAAGGCATCTCTCTATGAGGTGTCTTTATTATTATCCAGAAAAAAACTTGACTTTAGCTCAAACAGTACGGTATTATATGACCAATTCATAAGATTATTTGAAAAACATCCACCATATTTAACCCCATCCACCTTATAATTTAATACTCATTCTAACAACTCCTTATGTTAACAACAGAAAGGCACTTCAAGGGAAGTGTCTTTTTTTTTTTTGCTCATTTTTATCTGAAAATGGTATTTTTCGTTGTTATATCTACAATCGTAAAAATTAGAGGTGGACAGTTATAAGAATGATTTTAACATATAAAAAATGTTTAAATATATTTATATAAAATTGATGCATATATAGATTTTTTTGGACACCTACTTTTAAATTAAGTATAAATAAAAAGTCAGAGAAAAAAGAAACAGCATTTATAAGACCTTTTAATTATTGATTGAAATAATGTAGAAAAATCAGTAATTACAAAGTTCTAATAGTTTTAGAAATCAGATTAGTTTGGGTAGAAAGTATGAGAAAAATATTCTTAAATAAAAGTATGAGGAGTTGTTTATTATGGATAAGAAAATATTTATGAATGGTAAAAACGTATTAATTTTTGATGAACCAATAAAAGTAGAGGCTTATTTAGAAGATATTGATTTCTTTGAAGTGTTTGACGATAAAGACTGCTGTCTCTGTACTGGTGGTTATGCCATTATAAAACAAAAAAGAAGTTATGAAGAAAATTGGGTATTAAGTTTTGAAAGATTTGATTTAGATTACGAGTTATGGAGAACTACTTGGTTAAACGATTGGAATGAGGGTGAAGAAGTTTTGTTGGTAGGATTTATTAAAGATTTTGCTGAGTGGAAATCACATAAGGACTTGGAAGAATTAATTGAACACCTTAAATGTTTGGATAAGTAATGCAAAGGAGTTGTTTAATATGAAGTTATCAGAAATCAAGTTTATAGTGGATGGTTATAAAGATAATGCACCAGAGTTATTAGATGATAAGTTCATTATAGTTATGAAAAATAAAATGTTTATTTTTGATACAGATAAGGACTTTGAAAAAGTATCAAGTCCTATGGAAAAAGATAAATCAGTTACAGGGTTAGATATATTGAGAAAATTAGATAAAGACACATCATTTGACGAAGGCACATATTATGTTGCTTTTGGTGAAGAGGGTCGTTTAGAAATAGAATGAAGGAGATGTTTATTATGAAAAAGTTAATAGAGATATTTAAAAACATTTTTATAATTGTAACAGTATTAGTGTTTTTCTTTCTATCAGTAGGCACATTAACTTTTTGGATGGGTGTATTTATAGGTGCTGTAGCAAATCAGGCAAATAGTGTAATTCCTGCCTTTTCCATTAGTTTGCTTTATGCTATTTTATTTTTTTCAGAATTGGTATTAGGCTTTTATAGTGAACAAGAGAAATTATTAGGTATCAAAGGACAGAGGATTTTATGTATTACTAACATTTTGTGGTTATTCCTATTTTTAGGTTTTCCTTTTATATATCAAAATGTTCCTGTAATAAGGTCAATATGTTGGTGTGTGGAGTATTATTTATTTTCTTGGATGTATATTCCAATTTGAAAGGAGTTGTTTAATATGAAAAAGTTTTTAGGAAACAGACTAACAGTAATTGCATCAGCAATTAGTTTATTGTTAGGTTTAGTATTAGTAATAGGACTTAAGAATGTTATTGGTTGGTGTTTTGTAGGTGGTTTTGGTTTGTGGTATTTAGGATGTGTGATTTTGGATGTTCCTTCTTACGTAAGAGAGCAGAAAATAAAGTATAAAATTATGTAAAATTAAGGGGGTTTTAATTATGGAAAACAAAGAAAACAAAGTAGTTTCAAATGAAATTGAGAGAAGTAAAATGTATGTTAATGTTGGTATGATTGAATTGACACCAGAGATGCTTGAGAAGACAACTGATGAAAAGATTGCAGAAATTGAAAGACAGAAATATCAGTTAAATAAGGAGAAAGAGCAACTCGAAGAAGTTTCTGAAAAGCAGTTAGATATTGAGGGCATTGAAACATCAGAGGATAGAATGGCAGCAGCTTTAACTATTCTTGAAAAGGAAAGAGAATTGCAAGAAATGAGAGAAAAAGAGCAAAAGAAAGAAATTAGAAGTAAGAAAATTAAGAGAACAGTTAAGTTAGTAATTTTAGTAGCAATTATGCTCGTGTTATTGTTTGCTTGGTTATCTGGTTATAGAATACCTGTACCTGATGCATGGGTTATAAGAGTTCAAGAGATTTGGAATGCAGCAGTTAGATGGGTACAAGATTACTTCGTTGCGGGTTAAAATATCAATAGAGAGTGAGGATGATTGTTATGATTAATAAAATAAGAGAATGGTTAATGTCAGTAAAAAATAATATAAAAATTAGTAAAGACGATAAAAATAATAAAGAATTACAAAATGAATTACATAAAGAATTAAACAAAGAAGGTTTATCAGAGTTTGTCAATGATAAAAAGGTTGATTTAACACCTGAAGAGATACAGGCATTAGCAGCAGCAAAGGCCATTGAATTAAGAGAAAAAGATAAAAAAATGGCTGAAGAAAGAGAAGCTGAAGCTAAAAAAGAAGAGAGAGGTAAAAAAATCAGAAAGTGGATTATGCTTGGTATTATGATTTTAATAATTTTATTATTGATGGTAAGATGTTCACAACTTCCTCTTCCAGAGCAAGTTCAGGAGTTTATTGATAAAGCATATGAAGAGACAATAGGACAAAATGAAGTTCCAGAAAAAGAGGAAAAACCTTATGATGCAAGATTTTCAATGCTTACAATTAGTATGAATAAAGTTCCTGTATTTGAAAATGGTAAATCAAAAGGTAATTTACAGATTTTGAATGATGAAAAAAATGTTTATAATCAATTCGTAGAAATCTACATACTTGATGAAAATGGTAATGAGTTTTTTGAGCCTGTATATACTTCTGGTTTGATAGGTATAGGTCAGGTTTTGCAAGAAGATGCTTTGGATGAAAACTTACCTGCTGGTAAGTATAATGCAGTTGCTTATTTTACTGCTGTTCATCCAGAAACAAATGCAATAGCAGGTAAAGCAGGTGCAAAAATAGAAATTACAGTATTAAATACTGTTGCAGATTAAAAGTTATGGGTAGGTTTAACCACCTACCCACTCTTTAAGAAAAGGAGTGAATAGAGATATGGAAAGTGTTTTCAAGAGTTTAAGAAAAATGGCAATAGAAACTGAAAAGACGTTGGAAAAATGTCCTTGTGGTAGTCAGACAGAAATAATGTTTAAGGATAAGAAGTATTTGATTGAAAGTATTGAAACTTATCTTAAATCTTATGAATGGTTAAAGCAGAAGAATATCAAAGAAAAAATACAGTTTTATATAGATAATGGTTATGATTATGATTTGTTTTGTGAACACTTTGGTATTCCTTATGTTGCAGCAAAAAATACGGTTTATTATGCAAGTAAGCAGTTCAAAGAAAAAATAGGAGCAAACACAATAGCATTATTGAAGTTAGATAAAATACAAGAAGCAAAGGCATCATTTAAGGTTGCTTCTGGAAATATAAAAGTTAAAGAGTACTTATTTGAAGAGTTTGCTCAATATCTTCCACAGAAAAAGTTTGGGGTTTATAAGTTGAAAGATTGTAAAGAAGAGTTAGAAATCTTAAGGGTTATGAGTAAAGTTATGGCGGATTATCATGCTGACATAATGGATATAAATAAAATGGCATTTCTCGTTAATTTAATTGAGGGGAAATCACGTAAGGCAGATATGTTAAGGCCATACCTTATAGGGTTAATGAGTTATAAATATACTGCTGATGAAGTGATTGAAGCTGAAAAAAATATTGATTATGAAAACTTATATTATTAAGAAAAGGGGTTAATTATTATGTCAAAAGAGTTTGTAAATGTGTGGAAAAATGAAGAATTGAAAAAAGAAGTTTATAATAAAATTGGAGAAGTTAAAGTTGGTAATATTGGTGGTTATTTTATAGCAGTAGTACCTACTCCTTTCAAAGGTAAATCAATAGAGATTGGAAATATTGAAGGTGAAAAAAGAATTATATTGAAATTGGAGTATAAAGATTGTATTTTTGCTAATACATATCCTTATGATGAAAGCATTAAAATGTTATTCATAGTTGCAGTAGATAAGCAAAATTGAAATATTAAGAATGTATAATAACACGTGGGGATGGTTGTTAATTCAACCATCCCCACTCCTTTTATTTGAGAAAAAAGATAGATTTTTTAATATATATAAATATATATAAATATTTTATAAAAGTGGACAGTTATTTTTTATTTTGGACACTTATAGTTATTTTAAGTATAAGAGAAAATCAAAATAATTAGAAAGGTGGTGCTTAAAAATGGCTAAATCAAAGAAAAAAGAGACAGGGTTTATTGCTTGTAATGTATCTATTGATAGAAAGAATATGATACAGAAAGCAGCAAAAGATTTAGGTTTATCAGTTAGTGGTTTAATGAATGTAGCAATAAATGATTACTTAAAAGCAAATAAGATTGAAAATATAAAGTGATTATTTGATTATTTGGTTAATGATGAAAAGTAGTTTTTGAAGATAATTAGTTCGTGATGAAAAATAGGCTAAATTATGTATATAAAGTGAGGTTTCATCGTTATGAATAGTTGGAATGATTGGTTTAATGCTAAAACAAATGATTATATTGAGGTTAAATTAAGTGCAGAAGAGATTAATGCTGTTGAGTTTCTTGCTAAAAGGATTGCAGCATCTAAAAAAGATGAGGATGCCTATAAGAAAGATGGTATAGGTATTGAAAAAAGATATTTAACAGGTTTAATAGGAGAATATGCAGTTGTTAAGGTATTAAGTGATTGGGGTTTATGTAAAAAATATAATTTCTATCAGTCTGTAGGTGCATCTTATGACTTTAATATTCCTGATTTAATTGAGTATGGTTTTGGTATGGGTTGCAAAACTTGTGGCACTAATAGAAATGTTAAAGTAAAGGAAAATGAAGTATATCCTGAAATAATAAGTGTTTATGATAAGAATAAAAGTACTTGTACTATTTGTGGTATTGCTACACCTGAAATAATTAATAAGTATTCAAGTCCTGATTTAATAACTGAAGATATTATTCACGTTAAAGACGGTAAGGTTACAGCAAAGGTAGGGTTTAATCGTTTTGATTTACTTCTTCCTTTTACTCTTGATAATGTTATGAAGTATAAAAGTAATTTGAAGGCTAATTGGTTTGTTGGTCTATCAGATAATAAAAAGAAAGAAATGACATGTTGGACAACTTATGTAGATTATAAAGAAATTGATGGTAAATTGAAATTAACATTTTATAATTGCAAAGATAATCCTAATGAAAACTCTATTATAGAAGTTGTTGACCCTTATTCTGAGGATGGTATTAAGATATTAGAGCAGATTTTAGAAGAAGAAAGGTTGTATATAGGGTTTAGAATTAAGACAGTATTTGAATGGATACAGACATATTGGAAAGAAAAGAAATTATCACTAAATTGTATTGATATTTGGGATATGATTTATGGTGACAGGTATTATGTTAATGTATGGGCTATTAAAAGCAGAAGTGAAGGTCTTTCAAATCTTAATTTATTAAGACAAAAGGATATATCAGAAGTTAGTACATTCATAAGAAAAGTGAAGTGTGGTTTTGCTTATAGTGATTTGTATTTGTTTATATGGATGTTAATTAATTATAGAAGGACAAACAATATTGCTTGTTAATTCAATAATTACTGATAGTTTTATAAAATAATTAGGAAAAGAGCTAAAACTCAACAGATTTTTATAAAAGTTATTGATGATTTATAAAACAATTAACATTATTTATAAAAAGATAAACCTTTTTTATAAAAGTAGAAAATATTTTATAAAATAATAGGCAGATTTATAAAAGTAGAAGTAGATTTATAAAAATAACCTTTAACAAACAATTTTTACTATATTGTATTTCTATCTACTTCTGCCTTTTATTATCTGCCTTTTATAATATTTGAAATTATGAAATAGTCAATAAATTACATAATATAATGCTAATTATATTAAACAGGAAAAAAAGAAAATAAAAAAAGGGTTCAATTATGAAACCCTTTCTCATCTAACTGTTTATTAACTTCTTTCATTACATAATTTCTGATTATATCTTCTACTTCGTCAACAAGTTCGATAATCTCATCGCTATCACTATCATCAACATATCTTAATAATTTAAGTGCTTGTAGTTTAACAGCTCTTAATCTTGATATATGCTCTACATCAAGTAGGATATTGTCATAAATATCATCGTGTGCGGTAGCATATCCGTCGCTCCAACCAGTCTCATAACCAACCTCATAACAAGGACACATATCACTATCTATGTCATCCTCTTCTTCACATTCAAAGTCATTGAATGGTAGTTCAGAGTGAGAACAAACATCTTCATCTTCAAAATCAAAACAGCCGCCTTTATGCATGTCATAAGAAGATTTGAAGCCTTTACAAAATGCTTCATACTCTTCCTCTGTTTCTCCTACTAATCTTTCAATGTCAAATGGAAAGATAGGATTATTTACTTTTGTAATTTTTCTTGATACTTTTGAATTATACATAATTAAAACCTCCAATATTTTATTTTGGAACTGAATATCAGTTCTCTTTACACTTCAAATTAGATTATTCTGTAGTAAGTGAATAGTATATGTCCAAAAGGGGTTTTAAAAATATCAAAGGTAAGATTTTGAAAACACTAATTAGTGATTGATAAATTAGTTGTAATTTTACTGCTTTTAAGATTTTAATTTATATAGTCCTTTATAACTTACATAATCTTTATGTTATTTTAATTATTTTCACATAATTTAGGTATTAAAAATAAGTCAAAGAAAAATACAGAAATATTTTTCATCAACCTATTTTCATTAATTTTTAGGGTTAAAAACATAGTTTTTTATTTGCAGCTATATCAACAAAAATAAAAAAGTCTTAAAAAGTTTCCTTGACTTTAGGCGGCAAGTTACGGTAACATCAAGCTGCTTTAATTTATGTGATTGATATTTTAGTGTGATTTCAAGTCGTATAAGATTTGAAATTATAAAGTCTAAATATTTTTACATAATTTGATAGTAATTTGAATTATAAGGGGTTGTGGAAGAAAAGAATAGATTATAAGGAGTTGTTTTATATGAATAACAATTTATTTAACATTAGAATAGGAAAAGAAACAAGAGAGGTCATATGTTCTTCAGAAAAGGAATTGGCAGATGCTTTTGCAGATTTATTTAGTTATATTATGACTAATAACATTAAAATCAATTCCTTAAGTGAAATGGAAGAAGGTCTAACTTGCTCTTGTGAAGTAGAAAAAGATGGTCATAAGGAGTTAGCAACCTTTTATATTGACTATGAACTTGGTAATGTTGTTCTTTTTGGTGCAGGTTGTGAAATTGAAGATTGCCCTTTTTCTTTTGATAACAATTAAAAAGAGGACAGATGCTTTTAAAGTATCAAATAAATTACATAATATGAGGTATTTTTATGAAAGAGAAAAATTATTTTATTGAAAGCGAAGATTTTGTGATAGTAAAGATTGATAATAGTAAAGGTTTTAATTTATATTGTGAAGACTTAAATGATTTATTTAACAGAGTAAAGCATTTAATAAGGGAAATCAGCCTTTTAGGTGTTAAAAGTTTAAAAGAAACATTTGTTATACAGATAGTAAAAGGAAATCAGACATATACTGTAAAATGTATTTATGATGATATGAATGTAAATGACTTTAAGAAAATATTTGAATAAGAACAAATTATAATAGTTTAATTTATAAAGTCCGTTTTATTTTGCATAATTTAATCGTTAGTTATTGATGAGTAGAAGTTCAGAACTTAGTTCTGGGCATTCTGCTCATTTTTGTATATAACCTGAAAAAAACTTGACTTTAGCGAAGTCGTTACGTTAGTATACCAGCTAACCTATCAAAATGTCCCTTTGCAAATGAAATGTTAAAAAGTCTCAAATTAAGGCGAAATGTCATAAGTAAGGGTTATTGACATTTTGATATGTAAAAACAGGTAGAATTAAGGCATATCTAAAAGTATGCTTTATGAAATGCCCTAAAAACAATAATAAGGAGTGGTTTAATGCAGTATGAAGTTTTAAGAAATGGCTTGTGTTATTTTTACACAAGAGGGTTAGAAGAACACATTGGGTATGAGTTTGAAATTAAACTTGATTATCTAACAGCAGAACGAGAAGGTTATAAGATTTCAAAAGAAATATTTGATGCAGTTCTAAATAAGGTAAAGGATATTAAAGTTTATCCTACTATGTTTGTTGATGGTATTGATTTATACCCTAACCCTAAACCTTTGGAAGAAGGACAGTTAAAACCTATAACGACAATAAGGTGTATTTTACAAGATGCAGGAAAGTTTATGGGTGCAAATCATTTGAATATTGTGTATTCAGTAGATAGGACTTATCAGAAGAATGCAGCAGTTGAGAATAATTTAAAAGGTATAAAGATTTCGTTGATAAAGAATAAAGAACCTATTTTTTATTATAGTGAGGGATTAGATAAACATTGTAGATTAGATGTTGAAATACCTTATGACATTGAAGAAACAGACGGGTTTTACATTCTTAATCAATTCTGTATGAAACTATTGGATGCTGCTTTTGAAGATGAAGGCACCATTGAACTTAATGATAAGAGAAAAATAAATTATCACGTAGGAAAATCTAAACACCTTAATAAGTTGGTGTATATGATTGATTTGGAATAGGAGGACTTATGGGAAACACCTATTTTTACCATCGTGTAAGTTCAAAAGGTCAGAAAGAGGACAGAGGATTAATTGAGGCACAGGAGTTCTGTGAGAAAAATGGTATTAAATTGGCTGGTACTTATGTTGATAAGATAACAGGTAAAACATTTGATAGACCTCGCTATACTGTCCTAAAAGAAGATGTTTTAAGAGACGATAATGATGATGTGTTGCTGATTACAGAAATTGACCGCTTGGGTAGGACAAAATCACAAATCCTTGAGGAATTAAGGGAGTACAAGCTCCGCAAGATACGAGTGATGGTATTAGAACTTCCTACTACTCTCGTTCAACTTGATGGTGGGGATAGTTTATTAAATAAACTTATCCTTGAAACTATACAAGATTTGATTATTCAGATTTATAGTTGTTTATCAGAGGCGGAGGTAGAAAAGAAGACATTACGACAGAGACAAGGCATAGAAGCAATGAAATTAAGGGGAGATTGGGATAAATATGGTCGCCCTAAAAAAGCAGAATGGAATGATTTTGTTGCAGTATATGAAAGAGTGTTAAAGAAAGAAATTATGGCAGTAGAGGCTGCCAAAGAGATAAAGGTATCTATGCCAACTTTTTATAGATACAAGAAAAAATATGATACAGAGAAAGGACTGTTGAAGGATGGAAAAGAAAATATTGAAAACTTGGCCTGCACTTCCTAAAAGACAGGCAGTAGTTATGGAAGATGGCAAACTCTGTCTTGAAATTGATAGAGAAACAGAAAGAGAAAAAACCTCATTACTATTTTATTTTGGAGAGTACACCAAAGAAAATTATGAGGTTTTAGAAGAAGTTGCTACACTTCTTTTTAAGACAAGAAGGCATGGTTTATGCGCTTTAACAGGTTATACTATGGAAGACGATTTGGTAGTTACCAAAGGTATAGAGCCAAATGGTTTTATAGGTGGTGTTGCAGGTTCTTTTGATAGTCAGTTAAATGTTGAAAATGGTAGAATTATATATAAATTAGAAAGTGGTATTGTTCCTGTTTTAGGTACTGCTTGGTATGATTTAGGTGTTGCTACCAAAAACAACATAAATCTGAAAAGAAAAATGATACAAGCATTCGAGGAAAGAGGGTTAATGCCTGCATTTTTCGTGACGAAACATCATTACAAAGATTGTGTATTACCCATTGAACCTACGGAGGACGAATATGAAGAATAAAAAGAAAAGTGTAGTTGAGTGTTTTACTTTATATGAAGTAATATTGCTGGTAAATAAGATGCTTGATTATGAAGAAGTCTTTGTTGACCTTGCAGATGAAGGTGAAGATTATGTAAGTTTTTATAGGTTTTACAAATCAAAAGAAAGAAATCCTTTGAAAGATAAATGTTTAGGTAGGTTGAAGTACATTGTAGTAAGTACAAATACTGATGTTGAAAAAGACCTAAATAGACAACAGTTTAGAATTGAGTGGGTAAAAGACGGTTTTAAAGCCCATAAAGTTATTGAAAACACTAAACAAATGGGGTTTCTCAAGCATTGGGTAATCAGAGCAAGGCGATACAAGTTGGAAAAAGATGAGTTAGAGGAAGAAAAAGATAATGAATAAAAAAATATTTGCAGATTTTTTGAAGTTAAATAATATGGAGTTATGCGAAAGTGGTAAGCACCAGATGTCTCTTCATTTATCTGCAAAAACATAACGGAGAGGTCTCAAGCGACCTCTCCGTTATGTTGATTTAAGGGAGTTTTGAAGATGTTGCTAACAGAGAAAGAAAAGAAAGTAAAAGAAATGTTGGAATTAAAGGGTTTCAATGAGTTTTATCCTTTTTATGAAAATGGAGTAGAAAAAAGTGTAGATTGCTTTGAAGAGTTGTTATTTAGGGTTGTTCTCTCATATGATACTTTTCAACCTATCATAGACCATAATCATCACTACTCAGAAAATGAAATTAGGAATATAAACCTCATACAGGAATATCAGGAAGATATGGATGCCTATTATCATCCTTTCTTCAGTAAAAGGTCAGATATAACAGAAGAAGATATAAAGGATTATGACCATTTAAAATTAAAACATATATTCAATAAAGCAGTTAAGAAAAATCGTGGTATTTTCTTTATTACTGCATTAAAAGGTTATACCTCCACCACCTTATATGACAACCCTGAAATTGAAAAAGGAGAAGGTCGTAGTGGTCACGAGGGTTGTGGTATGTATAGGAAAAATAGGTTATATGGTAAATTAGCCATAGTAGTTCCTAAAACTTTGGAATTACATAATGGCAAATGTGCAGATTTCTCCTACCCATACTCCTTAAATGGTAAAGAATGCAAGACTAATTCTATCTATGATATTTATAGTTTAGCTTATGAAAAACCAGAAGAAATAGAGTTGCTGCATACAAGAAAATATTATAGTGGTCAGCAAAAGAAAATAGTTAAAGGACTAAAAAGATTGGGAGGAAGGAAAGTTGATGAAAACAAATAGAATACCTTTTCATTTTACAAACTCAAATATAATTGAGCATAGATTAGAGAATGGACTTCTTGATATAGAGAATAGTAATATACCTTTTTACTTGAAATCTGCAAAACAAGAGGCATTGATTTCTGTTTATAAAATGGGTGTGAGTTATTTACACAATGGCATAAGGTTGAATTGGGTGTTAAGATTTCTTTCTAAAAAACAGCAGTTCATATTTGCAGCAGTATCAGAAAATGAATTAAGTGAAATAATTGGTATTACTGTAAATAGCGAAAAATACTATATTCCAGAGGAAGAAATCATCTTAATCACTCTTGCAAGTCAGATGGGTACAGTAAACAAGAAAACACAAGAGCATTATATTGAATTATGTAAACATTATATGGTTGTGTGAGGTGGAGAAATGAATGAAAATACATATATTATCGTTGCAAAATCTCCTATCCTTGAAATCAATAGTAATGATTATGGGAACTACATAACAACCAATGACGATTTTAAGAAGTTTTGTAATGATATTTTTGACCTTGAAGCAGAGAAAAATGACGTTAACCCTGTTTTTCAAAGGTATGTAAAGAAAGTTTATTCTGCAAATACTGTGTATAAAACCTTTATTGAGGATAGAGATGCAGAAGGATTTAAGAAAAAGGTAATAACAAAGGGAGGTAAAGTTCGTATAGGATATAGCAGAATAAGGGTTGAATATATCTATGTAGAACATAATGGTTTGTATTATAGGGGTTTTAGAGTGTTTTTTGCAAATCTGTGTTTAGCAAATGCAAATAAATACACACCATTGGATAAAAACTATGGGAATGGAAATGTGGAGATTATTTTGTGGAATAAGAGGCACTTTACAAAAGCCATTAAATACATTAACAACAAACTACAAACTATAATGTACTGTGTAGATAAGATATTTTACTCATTAGAAGAAGCAGAGCAAGATATGAAAAACCCATCAGAAAGTAATTTGGGTAAAGTTATAGAAACAATGTTATAAATATACCCCGTTTGGATATCAATTCCAAACGGGGTTATCTTTTAAAATATTTTTTCAAAGAGGGGAAAAATTATTTTGAGTGTACTTGTTTTGGTGTTTTATTCTTGATGTCTCATTCGCTGAAAACCTTATATTTATTCACTTTTCTCTGGGTGGAGTAAGTCGTCTAATAGAATAATATTATGATTGCCGGCCGCTGCGATTTCAAAAGCACGTTTCACCTGATACTGACCTTTTACGTCAGCAAAGTCCACATCTTTTACAGTTTTATTTGAAAAAAGCTTTTCCATATCAGCTTTTTTAGGTTTCTTTTCAATTTGTCCTGTTAGGATATTTAAAATCTCTTCAAGACTCTCTGCGCCATAAACATCCATACCTTCCACAACTGATGCCTCATCCTCGTTGCACTTTGGCAGAAAGACTTTTCTTTTTCCACTTTGAAATGCAGAAATAACCATAGGAAGAACACCGTTTACGTTTCTTATTTCACCATCTAATGAAAGCTCGCCCATAAACACTGTTTCCTCGCCACCCTCAAAGGAAAGCTGTTCTGATGCCAGCAAAATTCCAAGAGCAATCGGAAGGTCAAAGTATGCACCCTCTTTTTTTATATCCGCAGGAGCTAGATTTACAGTTATTCTCTTCGGCGGCATTGTAAGACCGGTGTTTTTTATAGCGGCTCTTATTCTCTCTTTTGATTCCCTCACCGCAGTATCAGGAAGTCCCACTATATCAAATCCGGGCAGTCCACTTGAAATATCAATTTCAACATTAACTATATACCCGTTTAAACCGCTTAAAGCACAGGAATTTATTTTTGCTATTGCCACTATATGCGCCTCATTTCGTTACTGTTTTATTCTTTGTCTTACCGCCTCGTAAAGAAGAATTCCGGCAGCTACAGAAGCATTAAGAGATTCTATTCTGCCAAGCATAGGGATTTTAATAAGAAAATCACACTTTTCTCTTAAAATTCTGCTCATTCCCTCTCCCTCGCTGCCAATAATCACAGCAAGAGGTCCTTTTAAATCTGTATCAAAATGATAACTCTCTGCCTCGAGAGCAGTTCCAGCTACCCATACGCCTTTTTTCTTTAAATCTTCAACTGTTCTTGAAAGGTTTGTCACCTTTGCAACCATAGTATATTCAGAAGCTCCGGCAGACACCTTAAACACCGTGGAGCTAAGTCCGGCACTTCTGTTTTTTGGGATAATCACACCATGTGCGCCTGCCGCATTTGCAGTTCTTATTATACTGCCAAGATTATGGGGGTCAGTTACAGAATCAAGTATAACTATAAAAGGCGGCTCGTTTTTTTCTGCTGCACTTTCTAGTATTTCATCAACTGTGTAATATTTATGTACAGCTGAAAAAGCAAGCACACCCTGATGATTTCCGCCTTCCGTAAGTGTATCTAGCTTGCTTTGATTTACAAACTGAAAGGGTATTTTCTTTTCTTTTGCAAGTGCTGTTATTTTTGATGCTTTACTATGCTTTATGCCGTCCTTTAATAAAATTTTATCTATCTCTGACCCTGATTCAAGTGCCTCAATAACCGGATTAAATCCGTATATCTTATCCTGCATTGTTATTCTCCTTTTTTGTATGTAAATCAGTCACCGGAAGCTTTATTGTTACTCTTGTAAAATCACCGTATTCGCTTTCTATTCCTATACTACCGCCGTGATTATCGATAATTTCCTTTGAAATAGAAAGGCCAAGCCCTGTTCCGCCCTGCTGTCTTGTTCTGGCTTTATCAACTCTGTAAAAACGGTCAAATATATGCGGAAGGTCGCTTTCTGGAATACCGATACCATTGTCCTCTACCTTTATATATGCTTCATTATATATACGGCCTGCAAAAATTTTAACTACACCACATTCGGGAGTATATTTTATTGCGTTTGAAATTATATTTTTTACCGCTCTTTCAATCTGGAACTTATCTGCATATACATCAGGGATATCATTTAACAAATTATACTGTATTCTTAAGTGACGGCTGTCTGCCTCAACCTTAAAGGTCCTTACGAGTTCTCTCAGCAACAAATCAATTGAAAAATACTCTCTGTTCATTTCGATTTTTTGCGCATCAAACCTTGATAGTGTAAGTAGGTTTTTAACAAGATTTGTCATTTTTATGGTTTCATCCTGAATCGTGCCAAGGAATGTCTTTGCAGTTTCCTTATCATCAAGGTAACCATCCAATAAAGTTTCTGTATATGCGCCTATGGTAGTCAGCGGTGTTTTTAATTCATGTGAAACCTCGGCAACAAATTTTCGTCTGGAGTTTTCTAAATTAAACTGCTCTGTTATATCTTCAAGCACACCAACCACACCTGCAACCCTTTCATTTTCTATTTTAAAGGGTACAAAATACATTTTTATATGCTTATCATTTGCTACAAATTCCCGTTCTACGTTGTGGAGTTTATTAAGGTACATAAATTCCGCCATACAAACGTTTAAGTCAAGTCCGGCAAAAAACTCATCAAATTTTACCTCTTCGGGATTTTCTATCCCTAACAGTCTTTTAGCGGCAGAGTTTATGTGAATAATATTTTGTTCTGTGTTAAATGCTATTATTCCGTTAGTAACATGCTCTAAGATGATTTCAATTTTATGCTTTTCTCCTGAAATTTCTTCCAAAGCACCGCTCATTATTTTACCCATATAGTTAAAGGTTTCCATAAGCGTTCCGATTTCATCTTTTGAAGTAATCTCGAGGTTTGAATCAAAGTCACCTTCAGCAAAATCCTCGGCTTTTTCAGTAAGAACAGTTATTGGTGTTGTTATTGCTCTTGAGAGAAAATATCCAAGCACAATAGATGCTGCAATTCCAAAAAGGATTGCTTGCAAAATAATATACATCATATTAGTAGTAAGAGTCATT